>CAZEQG010000503.1:0-2446 GCA_964514295.1 uncultured Alphaproteobacteria bacterium | reverse complement strand
CACCCCGTCGTCGCGCCGGCGCGTGAGCGCGGCGGCGAAATCGGGCGGATGGCCGTGGCCGGGGATGCTGCCGGGGCGGAAGCTCGCCGAGGCGGTGGCCCCGATCAGCGCCCGCCGCTCGGCCGCATAGCCGGCCGACAGCAGCCTCGCCAGCGGCACGTCCACATGCAGCGGATCGGCATAGAAGGTCTCGCGGTCGGCGAAGGCGAGCTTGCCCGCCTCGGCCAGCAGATGCACGAAATCGGGGCCGGCGGGGTCCATTGCCGCGATGTCGCTGCCCTCCAGCAGGCGCAGCATCTGCAGCATCACCGGCCCCTGCGACCAGGGCCCGGTCTTCAGCACCGTCATCCCGTCATGGTCGAGGGCGACCGGCTGCTCCACCGTGGCCGACCAGCGGGCCATGTCCTCGCCGGTCAGGAAGCCGCGATGGGCGCGGCCGGTGATGTCCATCACCGGCTCGCCGCGGCAGAAGCGGTCGATCGCCTCGGCCACGAAGCCCTGGCGCCAGGCGCGGCGGGCCGCCTCGATACCGGCCACCCGGTCGCCGGACCCGGCCTCGGCCAGCAGGCGCCGCCAGGTCGCCGCCAGGGTCGGGTTGGCCAGCAGGCTGCCGGGCGCCGGCACGCCGTCCTTCAGGTAGACCGCGGCCGAACTGGTCCAGTGCGTGGTGTAGAGCCGCTCCAGCGCCTGCAGCGTGGCGGCCAGCCGGGCGCCGACCGGGATCCCGGTCTCGGCATAGTGGATCGCCGGTTCCAGCACCTCCGCCAGGGTCATGCTGCCATGGTCGCGCAGCAGCAGCATCCAGGCATCGAAGGCGCCCGGCACCACCGCCGGCAGCAGCCCGGTGCCCGGGATCAGGTCGATGCCGAGCGCGGTCATCGCCGGGATCGTCGCCGCCATCGGCGCCGGGCCCTGGCCGCAGATCACCTGCGCCGCCCGCAGGTCCGCCCGCCACAGCAGCACCGGCAGGTCCCCGCCCGGGCCGTTGAGCTGCGGCTCCGCCACCTGCAGCACGAGGCCGCCTGCCACCGCCGCGTCGAAGGCGTTGCCGCCCAGCTCCAGCATCCGCATCGCCGCCTGGGAGGCGATCCAGTGCGAGGACGCCACGACGCCGAAGCTGCCGATCAGTTCAGGCCGGGTGGTGAACATCGCTCAGGACGCCGCCTTCAGCCCGCCGTCACCGGCGGCCCGCACCCTAAGGTAGAAACCCAGCACCGACAGGCTGGAGCTGGCGATATGCTGGCGCATGCCCTCCTCGGCCGCCGCCGCATCCTCGGCCAGGATGGCGGCGACGATCGCCGCATGCTCGCGGAAGGATGATTCGATGCGGTCGCCGGCGCCGCCGGACGGGCTGCGGAAGGCGGCGTTGCGGTACGGCTGCAGGCGCAGCGCCAGCGCCTCGGCGGTGTCGCGCAGCGGCCGGTTGTGCGCCCGCTCGGCGATGATGCGGTGAAAGCGATGGTTCAGCACGGCATAGGCGTCACGATCCCGCGCCGTCATCGCCATCGAGGATTCGGCGTGCAGCAGCTCGAGCTCCTTGCGCTCGGACAGGCTCATGCGCTTGGCGGCAAGGCGGGCGCAGACAGCCTCGATCTGCCCCAGCGCCTCGAACAGCTCGCCCAGCTCATCCTGGTCGATGTCGGTGACGATCACGCCCTTGCGCAGCCTGATCTGCACCAGCCCGGTGGCGCTGAGCTGGCGCAGCGCCTCGCGCACCGGCGTGCGGGAGGCGTTGAACTGGCGGGCCAGCGCCAGCTCCTCCAGCCGCGCCCCGGGCGGCAGGCGGCCGGTCACGATATCGTCGGCGATGCCTCTGCGGATCTGGTCGACAATCGATGCCATCGCGCCCCGCCCGTGAATTTCCGGTATCTCGGCATGGACGGTGGCCGTTGGCAAATACAAAAACGCTGCTCGTGCATGCATGAAATCTGACGGCGCATGCCAGCGTCAGGGTCAGCCGCCCTCCATCACGCCGCCGATCCAGGTGGCGAGAATGCCGAGCCGGTCATCGAGGGCCACCAGATCGGCACGCATGCCGGGCCGGATCGCGCCCAGCCGGTCCGCCAGGCCAAGGAAGCTGGCCGGGGTGGTGGAGGCCATGGCCAGCGCCTGTTCCAGGCTGGCACCGCCGGCCGCCACCATGTGGCGGACCGCAGCACCCATGTCGAGCAGGGCGCCGGCCAGCGTGCCCTCGCCCGTCAGCAACCGCCCGCCCTCCACCCGGACCGCGGTTCCCATCAGGTCGAAGCCGCCGGCCGCCGCCGCGCCGACCGGCGGCATGGCGTCGCTCACCAGCATCAGCCGGGCAGCCCCCTTGGCCTTGAGGGCCACCCGCAGCGGCTCGGGCGCCACATGCAGCCCGTCGGCGATGATGCCGGCGAACACCCGGTCGTCGGCCTGCTGGATGGCGTGGGCCGGCCGGTCGCGGTCTTCGAGGATCATCCCA
>CAZEQG010000502.1:0-2448 GCA_964514295.1 uncultured Alphaproteobacteria bacterium | reverse complement strand
CAGGCGCAAGGCTGGGCGGCGGCAGGCCGGCGCCGTCCATGCCGCTCTCGCCATTGACCTGCTCGGCGGTCTCCAGCGGGCGCAGGATCGGCCGCGGGCAGCCGGCCAGCACCGGCACCTGCGGCCGGCCGGCCAGCTCGACCAGGCGCAGCGCATTGGCGGTGGTCTTGTCCAGGCTGACATTGCCGGCCACCGTGGTCAGCCCCAGTATGTCCAACTCGGGGCTCGCCAGGGCCAGCAGGATCGCCACCGCGTCGTCACAGCCGGGGTCGGTGTCGATGATGATGGGAAGCGGCATGGGGGCGGGCTACCATCGCGCCACAGCCACGGCAAGGGGGGATACGGTCTTGGATTTCGCCACGCTGCGCGCCGCCTTCTCCTTCCCCACCGCGATCCGCTTCGGCGCCGGCGCCTTCAGCCAGCTCCCCGCCGCCTGCCGGGCCCTCGCCATCTCCCGGCCGCTGATCGTCACGGACCGCGGGCTCGCCGCCGCCGGCTTCATTGCCGATGCGGCCGGCCTGCTGGGCGGCGCGCCGGTCTTCGCCGAGGTCAAGGGCAACCCCGACGACGCCAATGTCGCGGCCGGCGCCGCCGCGGCCCGCCAGGGCGGGCATGACGGCATCGTGGCGATCGGCGGCGGCAGCGCCATCGACGCCGCCAAGGCGATCGCCGCCGCCAGCCGCCATCCCGGCAGCCTGTGGGACTTCGATTTCGCCGGCAGCGCCTGGAAGAAGATCGAGGGCGCCGGCATCCTGCCGCTGGTGGCCGTGCCGACCACCGCCGGCACCGGCTCGGAGGTCGGGCGCGGCGCCGTCATCATCGACCGGGCGCGGGCGGTGAAGGTGGTGCTGCTGCACGCCCGGATGCTGCCCGGCCAGGTGATCCTCGACCCCCGCCTGACCTGCGGCCTGCCGCCCGGCCTCACCGCCTGGACCGGGCTCGATGCGCTGGCCCACTGCCTGGAAGCCTACTGCGTGGACGCCTTCCACCCGATGGCAGACGGCATCGCCGCCGAGGGCGCGCGGCTGATCAAGGAATTCCTGCCCCGGGCGGTGGCAGACGGCAGCGACCTTGCGGCGCGCGGCCATCTGCTGGTCGCCGCCAGCATGGGGGCCACGGCCTTCCAGAAGGGCCTGGGCGGGGTGCATGCGCTGGCCCATCCGATCGGCGCCCGCCACGATGTCCACCACGGCCTGACCAACGCCGTGCTGATGCCCTATGTGCTGATCCACAACCGCCCGGCGATCGAGGAGCGGATCGGCCGGCTGGCCGCCTATCTCGGCCTCGCCCCCGGCTTTCCCGCCTTCCTCGACTGGCTGCTCGGCCTGCGCGCGGCACTCGGCATCCCGCATGACCTTGCCGGGCTGGGCCTTGCCGGGGCCGACCTCGAGCTGCTGGCCCGCGATGCCGCCGCCGATGCCAGCGCCGCCACCAACCCGCTGCCCCTGGATGCCGCCAGCCTGCGCGGCATCCTCGCCGCCGCCCTGGAAGGAAACCTGCGATGACCCGCCTGCGCGACCTTGGCATCGGGTTCGGCGACTTCCCCACCGGCCCGGCCAACGCCATCACCGATGTGCCGGGGGTGGCGGTGGGCCACCTGACGCTGATCCATGACGAGCCCTTCGTGGCGCGCAGCGGCGTCACCGCCATCCTGCCGGTGGCGGGCCAGGTGTGGAGCGCGCCGGTATTCGCCGGCGTGCACTCCTTCAACGGCTTCGGCGAGGTGACCGGCACCCTGTGGCTGAACGAGGCCGGGGTGCTTTTCGGCCCGGTGATGCTGACCGCCACCCATTCTGTCGGGGCCGTGCATGAGGGGGTGATGGCCCATGCCGCGGCCCAGGCGCCCGATAGCGGGCTGGTGCTGCCGGTGGTGGCCGAGACCCATGACGGGTATCTGAGCGACGGCAACCGCTTCCCGGTCCGCCCGGAGCACGCCGTCACGGCGATCGCCGCGGCCTCGACCGCGCCCCCCGCGGAAGGCTGCGTCGGCGGGGGCACCGGCATGATCGCGCATGAGTTCAAGGCCGGCATCGGCACCGCCTCGCGCCGCCTTGAGACGGCCGGCGGGCGCTTCACGCTCGGCTGCCTGGTGCAGGCGAACTATGGCTGGCGCGGCGATCTGAGGCTCGACGGGGTCCCGGTCGGCCGGGCGATCTCCTACGATGCCGTGCCCTCGGCCTATGGCAGCCCGCGCCAGCCGCTGCCGGAGGCCGGTGACGGCTCGATCATCGTGGTGCTGGCCACCGATGCGCCGCTGCTGCCGGTGCAGTGCCGGCGCCTGGCCCAGCGCGCCACCGCCGGGCTGGCGCGGACCGGCGGCTTCGGCCATGACGGCAGCGGCGACATCTTCCTTGCCTTCTCCACCGGCAACCGGCCCTCGCTCGATGCCACGGCGGTGTCGGGTGGCCTCGCGATGATCCCCAACCCGGCCATCAATCCGCTGTTCCG
>CAZEQG010000501.1:0-2458 GCA_964514295.1 uncultured Alphaproteobacteria bacterium | reverse complement strand
CGGCAGCGATCCGGGAGCACGCGCCCTCAGCCTGTCGGCCTCGCTCGGCCTCGCCGTCCAGGAGGTGCTGGTGGAGGGCCGGCGGCGCACCCCGGCCGAGGCGGTGCTGCAGGCGCTGGCGGTCGAGCGTGGCACGCCGATCCTGCAAGTCGATCCGGCCGCCACGCGCGAGCGGCTGGAAGCCCTGTCCTGGGTGCGGCTGGCGCAGGTGGAGCGGCGCCTGCCCGACCTGCTGCACGTCCGCCTGGTCGAGCGCGAGCCCCTGGCGCTGTGGCAGCAGGGCGGCCGCCATGCGCTGATCGATGCCGAGGGCGTGGTGCTGACCAGCGACGGGCTGGAGGACTATGCCCATCTGGTGGTGGTGGTCGGCGAGGGGGCGCCGGCGCGGGCGGCCGGGCTGATGCGCCTGCTGGCCCAGGCGCCCGACCTGAAGCCGCGGGTGCGCTACGCCCAGTGGGTCGGCGAGCGGCGCTGGAACCTGGTGATGGACAACGGCATCACCGTGCGGCTGCCCGAGGGCGACGCCGCAGCCGCCTGGCTGCGCCTGGCCGAGCTGGAGCGCGAGCATTCGCTGCTGGAGCGCGAGGTCCTGGCCATCGACCTGCGCCTGCCCGACCGGCTGATCGTGCAGGTGCCCCACGAACCCAAGGCCCCGGCTGTGAAGCCGAAGGGCCCGCAGAAGAACACGTGAGGCGGGCCGCACCATGAAGCTGAAGCGCAACACCGCCCGGCGCACCGGCCTGCTCGCCGCCCTCGATGTCGGCACCAGCAAGGTGTGCTGCTTCATCGCCCGGCTGGATGGCCAGAACCCGCCGCGCATCCTGGGCATCGGGCACCAGGGCGCGCGCGGCGTGCGCAACGGCACCATCGTCGACCTGGAGCAGGCGGAGCAGGCGATCCTGGCCGCCGTCCACGCCGCCGAGAAGATGGCGAACGAATCGATCGGCAAGCTGGTGGTGAACATCTCCGGCGGCTACCCCGCCTCGCAGACCATCGGTGTCGAGGTGGCGATCGCCGGCCACGAGATCGGCGATGTCGATGTCACGCGCGTGCTCCAGCAGGGCCGCGCCGCCACCCCGGCCGAGGACCGCCACCTGCTGCACCGCATCCCGGTCGGCTTCGGCATCGATGGCGCCTGGGGCATCCGCGACCCGCGCGGCATGTACGGCCACAAGCTGGGGGCCAACATCCACTGCGTGACCGCCGGTTCCGGCGCCGTGCGCAACCTTGCCGCCGCGGTCGCGCGCTGCGACCTGGAGATCGAGGCGCTGGTGGTCTCCCCGCTCGCCTCGGGCCTGGCCTGCCTGATCGAGGACGAGAAGGAGCTGGGGGTCACCGTCATCGACATGGGCGGTGGCACCACCACCATCGCCGTGTTCTTCGACGGCCGGCCGGTGTTCACCGACGTGGTGCCGATCGGCGGCGGGCATGTCACCAGCGACATCGCGCGCGGGCTGTCGACGCCGCTGTCGGAGGCCGAGCGGATGAAGACGCTGCGCGGCTCGGCCCTGGCCAGTGCCGCCGACGAGCGCGAGATGATCGACGTGCCGCTGATCGGCGAGGATCCGCATCTCAATCCCCACCAGGTGCCGAAGAGCTACCTCACCTCGATCATCCAGCCGCGGCTGGAGGAAACCTTCGAGCATGTGCGCGCGCGCCTGGCCGACAGCGGCTTCGACCGGGTGGCCGGGCGGCGCGTGGTGCTGACCGGCGGGGCAAGCCAGCTCCAGGGCCTGCGCGAGATGGCGCAGACCATGCTGGACAAGCAGGTCCGGCTCGGCCGGCCGATCGGCATCCATGGCCTGGCGGAGGCCACGGCCGGCCCGGCCTTCGCCACCGCGGCAGGGCTTCTGGCCTATGCCGCGGGCGAGCCGCTGGAGCCGCCGGTCAGCGCGGCGGAGACGGCCGGCGGGCGCGGCCTGATCGGGCGGCTGGGGTCATGGCTCAGACAGAATTTCTAGGAACCGGAGCGGGCCGGGCGACCGGTGCGCGCAGTGGAGCAGGAGCGGAGGGCAACATGTCGATCAACATCTCTCTTCCCAAGCAGCCGGAGCTCAAGCCCCGGATCACCGTGATCGGGGTCGGCGGCGCCGGCGGCAATGCCGTCAACAACATGATCCGCTCCGCCCTGGAAGGGGTGGAGTTCGTCGTCGCCAACACCGATGCGCAGGCCCTGAACCAGTCTGTCGCCGAGCGCAAGATCCAGCTCGGCCCGACGGTGACCCAGGGGCTGGGCGCCGGTGCCCGGCCCGAGATCGGGCGCGCCGCGGCCGAGGACTCGATCGAGGAGCTGCTGTCGCACCTCGACGGCTCGAACATGGTGTTCATCACCGCCGGCATGGGTGGCGGCACCGGCACCGGTGCGGCCCCGGTGATCGCCCAGGCCTGCAAGGAGCGCAACATCCTCACCGTCGGCGGGGTCACCCCGCCCTGCCAGGTCGCGGGCGCCCACCGCATG
>CAZEQG010000500.1:0-2459 GCA_964514295.1 uncultured Alphaproteobacteria bacterium | reverse complement strand
CTCGCCGCCGTCCGGCGCGGCGCGGCAGGCGGTCTGGGCCGGGGTGCAGTCGCCATGGCCGGCCGGATGCACCGGGTTGCCGAGGCCCATGTCGTTCAGAAAGGCATTGGCGGTCTGCTCGGCCACGCTGGCGGCACCCGCCTTCCAGCCGAAGCGGCCGATGCCGGGGCGCCCGGGCTCGCGGTTGGCGATCCCGCGGATCCCGTCGCCGTCGCGGTCCTCGGGATCCTCGCGGGCCAGGATGTCGGCTTCCGGGATCAGTTCCAGCAGGCCCATGCCGATCATCGGCGGCGCCACCCGGGGCGACAGGGTGGTGTCGGGCGCAGGTGCACCCTGCAGCCAGGCGGCGCGCCAGACCGGCCGGCGGAGGCGCACGGTCGTGCCATCGCCAAGGCGCACCTCGTGGACCACATGATCAGCCGCCAGCGCGGCTTCAGCCTCATGGCCCTGGATGGCGAAGCTCTGGATCTGGCGGCCATAGAGGGGGTCGGGGCTGCCATCGGCACGGGCGAGGCGCAGCAGCAGGCTCGATGGCTGCTCGCCCGCCGCCGGCGGCCGGCCCCGCCCATCCTTCAGGTGGCAGCTCTGGCAGGCGCGCGCATTGTAGAGCGGGCCGAGCCCGTCGGAGGAGCGGGTGGAGGAGGGGGCGGAGACCCACAGCTTGCGGAACACCCCGTCGCCCAGCCGGAAGTCGAACTGCCGGGCGAAGCTGAGATTGCCTGACGGCTGCGAGAAGGCGGAGAGGTTGCGCGGCCCCTTGCTGGTCGCCGCCCCGCCCGGCCGCGCCTCGTCATCCGGCAGGGCGGCGGCGAGGGCGGGCAGGGCGGCCGCAAGGAAGAGGGCCAGCCAGCCCGCCTTCAATGCTTCACCTTCTCCGGCGCGTCGAGCGAGTCGGAGCCTTCGAAGGCGATGCGGTCCAGCTTCAGGGCGGCCGAGATGCGTTCGAGGGTGCGGGTCTGGTCGATCAGGGCGGCGATCACCGCCTCCAGCACCGCGGCGCCGGCGGCGTTGCCCTCGGCCAGCATCTGGTCGTAGCGCTCGACCGTCTCGGCCCGGGTCTTCATCGCCTCGGCGGCGGCGAGGGTGGCGGCGAGCTTCGCCTTCATCTCGGCGTCGAGGGCCGGGGCGGCGGCGGCCACCACGCTCGACAGGCCGGGCCCCTTCACCACCCGCCCATCCGGCCGGCGGTATTCGCCGCCATACACCGCCGCCATGCCAACGACGTTGTAGTAGTGCGAGTTGTGGGTGTTGTCGGAGAAGCAGTCATGCTCCTCCTCCGGGTCGTGCAGCAGCAGGCCGAGCTTCATCCGCTCCCCCGCCAGCTCGCCGTAGGACAGGCTGCCCAGCCCGGTCACCGCGGCCACCACCGCCTGCTCGGGCCGTCCGGTCACCGCCAGCCGTGCCTCGCCGCCGGCCGCCCATTGCCGGACGATCCAGCCCAGGTCATCGACCAGGAGCTGGGTGGCGACCGTCAGATACTGGCCGCGCCGGTCGCAGTTGCCGCCGGTGCAGGCGCTACCCCTGGCATAGTCCGTCCACGGGCGGTTGCCGGCGCCGGGGCCGGTGCCGTTCAGATCCTGCCCCCAGAGCAGGAACTCGATCGCGTGATAGCCGGTGGTGACATTGGCCTCCACCGCATCGGCCTCGTGCAGGTCGCGCAGGGTGCGCCAGGTGATGCGCGTGGCGTTCACCTTGCGCCCGCCGATGGTCAGCCGCGGGTTGGCGATCAGATTGGCGGTGAACCAGGGGTTCTCGTCGCTGGTGTCGCCGTAGCGGGTGGTGTCGACATAGTCGATCAGGCCTTCGTCGAGCGGCCAGGCATTCACCCGCCCCTCCCAGTCATCGACGATCGGGTTGCCGAAACGGTAGGCCTCGGTCTGCTGGTAGGGCACGCGGGCGTTGAGCCAGGCGGTCCGCGCCGCCGCCAGCGCCGCCTCGGAGGGCTTGGCGACCAGCGCATCGACCGCCTTCTTCAGGGCCCGGGCCTGCGTGAGGGCATCGCGGTACATCGCTTCGGCCATGTCGGCATAGTGGCTGGCGAAAGCCGCGACCGCCGCCTGTCCGACCGGCAGCGGAGCCTGGGCGCCGGCGCCGCCACTGCCGCCGAGAAGCGCGATCGCGCCCGCCAAAAGCGCGGGCAGTGCCTTGTCGGACCAAAGCATCTCATTTCCTCCAAGCATGTCCGGGGCGACGGGCAAGACTAGGCGGCGGGAGACCCGGCGTCAATGAATTTGCAACTCGTTCGCATATTGATGTTGGTATTCCGGCAACGCGCGGCCGCTACACAACAATGCAATTGACATGCGTTCTCAGGCGTTGGATGAACGACATCTCCGGCAATGGCGGCGGCGCAGCGCCCGGTGGTGCCCACGGCCGCGGTGCCGGGCAGCGGCGTGCGCGTCGCGGCGCAGCAGCGGGAGGTCGGGGTGCAGAACGAGGTGAGTGCGCAGGCGGTCGAG
>CAZEQG010000499.1:0-2464 GCA_964514295.1 uncultured Alphaproteobacteria bacterium | reverse complement strand
CGTGCGCGCGCATGACGACTTCGCGCTGGCCGGGCTGCATGCGCTGGCCGCCGGGCTCGGCTCGCTGGTGCTGGCACTGGCGGTCAGCCATGGCCGGCTGGATGCCGGGGCCGCCTTCGCCGCCGCCCAGATCGACGAGGAGCACCAGGCCAGCCGCTGGGGCCGTGACGGCGAGATGGAGGCGCGGCGCCGGGCGCTGGCCGCCGACATCGCCGATGCCGCGCGGTTTCTTTCGCTGCTGCGCGGTTGATGGTATCTGCGGGGATCATGGAAGACATCATCACCCGCCTGGAACAGAAGCGCGCCGCGGCCCGGGCCGGCGGCGGCGAGAAGCGCGTGGCCGCCCAGCACGCCAAGGGCAAGCTGACGGCGCGCGAGCGCATCGACCTGCTGCTCGACCCCGGCTCCTTCGAGGAATGGGGCATGTTCGTCGAGCACCGCTCCAGCGATTTCGGCATGGCCGAGCAGAAGGTGCCGGGCGATGGCGTGGTCACCGGCTATGGCACCGTGAACGGCCGGCTGGTCTTCGTGTTCAGCCAGGACTTCACGGTGTTCGGCGGCTCGCTGTCGGAGGCGCATGCGGAGAAGATCTGCCGCATCATGGACCAGGCGCTGAAGGTCGGCGCCCCGGTCATCGGCCTCAACGATTCCGGTGGTGCGCGCATCCAGGAGGGGGTGGCCTCCCTTGGCGGCTATGCCGAGGTGTTCCAGCGCAATGTGCTGGCATCGGGGGTGGTGCCGCAGGTCTCGCTGATCATGGGGCCCTGCGCGGGCGGTGCCGTCTATTCCCCGGCGATGACGGACTTCATCTTCATGGTGAAGGACAGCGCCTACATGTTCGTCACCGGCCCAGAGGTGGTGAAGACGGTGACCCATGAGAGCGTGACGCAGGAGGAGCTGGGCGGTGCCGTCACCCACACCACCCGCTCCGGCGTCGCCGATCTCGCCTTCGAGAACGATGTCGAGGCGCTGCTGCAGACCCGCCGCTTCATCGACTTCCTGCCCGCCTCGAACCGCGAGCGGCCGCCGGTCCGCCCGACCAGCGACCCGGTCGACCGGCCGGAACCCTCGCTCGACACCCTGGTGCCGGAAAACCCCAACAAGCCCTACGACATCAAGGAACTGATCCTGAAAGTGGTGGACGAGGGCGACTTCTTCGAGCTGCAGCCCAACCACGCCGGCAACATCGTGATCGGGCTGGCGCGCATCGCCGGCGCGCCGGTCGGCATCGTCGCCAACCAGCCGATGGTGCTGGCGGGCTGCCTCGACATCGACAGCTCCAAGAAGGCCGGGCGCTTCGTGCGCTTCTGCGATGCCTTCGGCATCCCCATCGTCACCTTCGTCGACGTGCCGGGCTTCCTGCCGGGCACGGCCCAGGAATATGGCGGCCTCATCAAGCACGGCGCCAAGCTGCTGTTCGCCTATGCCGAGGCGACGGTGCCCAAGGTCACGCTGATCACGCGCAAGGCCTATGGCGGGGCCTATGACGTGATGTCGTCCAAGCATCTGCGCGGCGACGTGAACTATGCCTGGCCAACCGCCGAGATCGCGGTGATGGGGCCCAAGGGGGCGGTCGAGATCATTTTCCGCGCCGATATCGGGGATGCCGCCAAGATCGCCGCGCGCACCGAGGAATACCGGCAGAAGTTCGCCAACCCCTTCGTCGCCGCCGGCCGCGGCTACATCGACGAGGTGATCCTGCCGCGCAACACCCGCCGCCGCCTTGCCCATGCGCTCGCCATGCTGCGCAACAAGGCGCTGGAGAACCCGTGGAAGAAGCACGACAACATCCCGCTGTAGCAGCCGGCCCCACCGGCCCTGTTGCGAGGCAAAGGAAGCGCCCGCCATGTTCTCCAAGATCCTGATCGCCAATCGCGGCGAGATCGCCTGCCGGGTGATCCGCACCTGCCGCAAGCTTGGTATCAAGACGGTGGCCGTCTATTCGGATGCCGATGCCGGGGCGCTGCATGTGCGCGAGGCCGACGAGGCGGTGCGCATCGGCCCGGCCCCCTCGGCCGAGAGCTACCTGGTGGCCGAGCGCATCGTCGACGCCTGCCGGCAGACCGGGGCGCAGGCGGTGCATCCGGGCTATGGCTTCCTGTCGGAGCGGGCCGGTTTTGCCCGGGCGCTGACGGAGGCCGGCATCACCTTCATCGGCCCGCCCGCCTCCGCCATCGAGGCGATGGGCGACAAGATCGAATCGAAGAAGCTGGCGCAGGCCGCCGGCGTCAACACCGTGCCCGGCCATCTGGCGGCGATCCCGGACGCCGAGACCGCCGTCGGCATCGCCCATGGCATCGGCTATCCGGTGATGATCAAGGCTTCGGCCGGCGGCGGCGGCAAGGGCATGCGCCTGGCCCGCAACGACCAGGAAGCCCGCGAAGGCTTCATCTCGGCCACCAACGAGGCCAAGTCGTCCTTCGCCGATGACCGCGTGTTCGTGGAAAAGTTCATCGAGCAGCCG
>CAZEQG010000498.1:896-2466 GCA_964514295.1 uncultured Alphaproteobacteria bacterium | reverse complement strand
CTGCCGGGATGCACCCGGGTCACGATCACCCCGGCCGGCCGGGCCAGGCCCAGCGCCTGCGCCTGCTCGGCCGTGACCGTATCGCCGCTGGCGCCGAGCCAGGGCCGCACCAGCCGGCCGGTCTCCGCCGCCTCGATCACCGTGCGCACCATGTTGGCGGGCACGGCAAAGCCGATGCCGATCGAGCCGCCCTGCTGCTGGCGGGTGTAGATGGCGGTGTTCACACCGACCAGCCGGCCATCCAGCCCGACCAGCGCGCCGCCGGAATTGCCGGGATTGATGGCGGCATCGGTCTGGATGAAGAAGTTGAAGTCGGTGATGCCGACCGAGGTGCGGGCGAGCGCCGAGACGATGCCCTGCGTCACCGTCTGGCCGACGCCGAAGGGGTTGCCGATCGCCAGCACCAGGTCGCCCACCTCCACCTCGTCGCTGTCGCGCAGGTCCAGCACCGGCAGCCGCTCGGCCACGCCGGTCATGCGCAGCACGGCGATGTCGGTGCGCGGATCGGCGTAGGCGATGGTGGCCTCGAACTCGCGGCGGTCGGACAGCACCACGGTGATCTCGTCGGCGCCGTCGATGACATGGCTGTTGGTCACCACCAGGCCGCTGTCGCGCACGATCACGCCCGAGCCAAGCGAGTTCTGCACCCGGTCGCGCTGCAGCCCCTGCAGCGCATCGCCGAAGAAGCGGTTGAAGAAGGGGTCCTGGAACAGCGGCGACAGGCGCTCGCGCACCACCTTGCGGGTGTAGATGTTGACCACGGCCGGCGCCGCCTTCTTCACCAGCGGCGCGAAGCTGAGCGCGATCTCGCCGCGCGACTCCGGCACCCGGGTCTGCTCGGGCAGCCGGGTCTGGGCGGCGGCCGGGGCGGCCAGCGCCGCCAGCACCAGCAGCCCCGCCACCAGCAAGCGGACATCGGCCATGCGCACAAGCCCTCTCACGTTGCGCGGCACCGGCGGTCGGCCGGCGAGGCCCTGTAGATGGGCGGGTGCGGGCGGCCCCGCAATGGCCGCTGCCTCAGCGCCCCGCCGCCTGGTCGAAGCCGCCCTGGTCGGCCGCCTCCCCCCACAGGCGGAAGGCTGGCGAGGCCGGCACCTCCCCGGCCGCGATCAGCTTCTGCCACACCCCGCAGGCCTCGACGAAGTTGGGGATGCTGCCGGGGAACATGGCGTAGCTGATGGCCTCGGCCAGCTCGACCTCCGGCACCCCGGCAGCGTAGGCGCCGCGGATATGCAGGCCAAGCTCCCACCAGCCCTTGCGCGCGGTTTGCACCGCCGCCAGCGCCATCTCGACCAGGCCGGCGGCGACGCCACGCCCGGCGACCAGCGCCGCCAGCGCCGCGCGATAGGCGGCCTCCCGGTCATAGGCCGGCAGGTGGTGCTGCCAGTGCGCGGCGGCAAAGGCAAAGCGCGGCGCCCCCTCGGCGAAGGCGGCGAGCCTGACCGCCGTCTCGATCTCGCCATCGCTGCCGCCGGCGGCACGGAACTTCGCGATATGGTGGGTGGCGATCGCCTCGTCGCAGGCAATCAGCACGGCCAGCCAGACGAATTCCTTGTCGCGCTCGCCGAGA
>CAZEQG010000498.1:0-886 GCA_964514295.1 uncultured Alphaproteobacteria bacterium | reverse complement strand
CGCGGTTCGAGGGTCAAGGCGGTATAGGCGGCGTCATAGCCGGCGAGCAGCGCCGGGGCGGCGACCGCCAGCAGCCCGTGATGGGGCAGCAGGTAGCCGCGCTTGGCCTTCACGGCGGCGAGCCGGGCCGCAGCCTCGGCCGGATCGGGGGTGGTGGTCATGGGCGTTGTCCCGGCCTGCCTTTCCGGATGTGTCGTGCTCAGCGGTCGCCGGGGCCGCCGGTGTCGCGCCGGCGCGCCGTCAGCTTCACCTCGGCCAGCAGCCCGGCCGGCGACAGCGCGGCCACGCCGACCGCCGTCCAGGCCGGCATGGGGGCGGCAAGATGGCGCGCCATCACCGTGCGGAACAGGCCGAGATGCCGGTCGAGGTCGAGATGGAAGCTGGCCACATCCACCACGTCGTCAAGGTTGCAGCCGGCGGCCTCCAGCAGCAGTCCGGCGTGCCGCCAGGCCAGCGCGAACTGCGCCTCGGGATCGGCCGGAACCCGCAGGCTGTCGGCCTCGATGCCGCCCAGCCCGGCGCAGAACACCAGCCCCCCGCTCAGCACCGCGGCGGCCCGCCCGGTATGGCGGTGGAGCCGGGCGAGTGCATCCGGCACGATGATCTGGCGGCTGGTCATGGCGGTTCTTCCCCGGCGGCGGCAGACCAGCAGAGCCGCGCCCGGACGACAAGTCAACCGGCCCGGCCCCGATCGCCGCTGCACGCCCGGCCCGGCACGGCTAAGCTGGGGAGGGAGGAGAGAGCATGACCGAAACCCGCTGGCCGGCGCTCGCCGGGCTTGATGGCCGCCGCCTCGTCGTGACCGGCGCCGGCTCCGGCATCGGCCTGACGGTGGCCGCACTTGCCGCCGGCGCCGGCGCCCTGGTGGCCGGGGTGGTGCGCGACG
>CAZEQG010000497.1:0-2478 GCA_964514295.1 uncultured Alphaproteobacteria bacterium | reverse complement strand
AAGCCCTGGAGGGGGGCGAGATCGTGGTCGAGGACCTCGCCGCGCATCTTGCCGGTCTTCTGGTTCACCGTGCGCTGGATGACGAGCAGGTCGCGGTGCGCCCCGGCGGCGATCTGGCGGGCGGCCGGGTGCTGCGGGTCGACCACCAAGCTCGGCGGCTCGTCCCCGAACAGCCCGCCGCCCCGCGGCGTCACCCCGGCCAGCAGGGCGCGCGCGAAACGGTAGGCAAGCGTTGCCTTGCCGATGCCGCGCGGCCCGCCGATCAGATAGGCCGAGGGCAGGCGGTCAGCCAGCAGCGCCGCCAGTAGCGCCGCCTCGGCCTCGGCGTGGCCATGCAGGACTACCGTCTCGCGCGGATGCATCAGGCCGAAATCCGCAGTCTTTCCCGGAGCACCGCCAGCGCATCCTCCAGCATCTGAGGTGCTGTCCGGGTGGCATCGATGATGGCACAGCGCGCCGGCTCCCGGGCTGCGATGTCGAGAAAAGCGGCGCGTAACTCCTGATGGAATTTCAGCCCCTTGCGCTCGAAGCGGTCGGGGCCGCCACGCCCCCGCGCGCGGGCCAGGCCAAGCTCGGCCGGCAGGTCGCAGACCAGGGTCAGATCGGGGCGGCAGTCGCCCAGCGTCCAGCGGTGCAGCGCCTCGACCGCTTCCCGGCCAAGCCCGCCGGCATAGCCCTGATAGGCCATGGTCGAATCGGCGAAGCGATCGCACAGGACAAGCTTTCCGGCCGCCAGCGCCGGAGCCACCAGGCCACGCCAATGGGCGTGGCGCTGGGCATAGTTGAGGAGCGCCTCCTCGGCGGCGTCCCAGCGTCCGGGATCGCCGGTGACCAGCAGGTCACGCACCGGCCCGCCCGGTTCGCGCGTCGTCACCACCGCGACGCCGGCGGCCGCAAGCCGTGCCGCCAAGCCGGCCGCCAGCGTCGACTTGCCGGCCCCCTCGCCGCCCTCCAGCGTGACGAAGGCGGCTATTTCTTGCTGCCCCAGAGCAGGTAGCCGACCGCCGAGGCGACGCGCCCGACCACGCCAAGCTCCTTGACATCCCCGCCGGCGACGACGGGAATCTGCCGCGGCGCCTGGTCGGGCAGGTCGATGACGATGCGGCCGACCGGCGCCCCTGCCACCACCGGGGCCGGCAGCGGGGCGGTGTAGGACAGGGTCACCTTCATGTCCTTGCGGGCGGCCCGCGGCATGGTCACCACCAGATCCTCGGCCACGGTCAGCGGCACCGTCGGCTTCTCGCCCAGCCACACTTCCGCCTGCTCCACGACCTCGCCGCGCTTGAACAGGCGGACATTGTCGAACTCGCGGAAGGCCCAATCCATCAGCCTTTCGCTCTCGGCGATGCGGGCACGGATGCTGGGCAGGCCGTTCACCACCATGATCAGCCGGCGCTCGCCCCGCTTGGCCGACGCGGTGAGGCCGTAGCCGGCGGCCTCGGTATGGCCGGTCTTCAGCCCGTCGCCGCCGCCATCCTTGTAGAGCAGGGGGTTGCGGTTGCCCTGCTTGATGCCGTTGAAGGTGAATTCCTTCTGCGCGTAGTAGTGGTAGTGCTCCGGGAAATCGATGATCAGGCGGCGGGCCAGGATGGCAAGGTCGCGCGCCGTCATCAGATGCCCTTCCTCGGGCCAGCCGCTGGCATTGCGGAAGGTGCTGCGGGTAAGGCCAAGCTCGCGGGCGCGCTGGGTCATCTGCTCGGCGAAGGCCGCTTCGGAGCCGGCGAGCGCCTCGGCCATCACCACGCAGGCGTCATTGCCCGACTGCACGATGATGCCGCGGATCAGGTCCTCGACCTTCACCCGGCTGCCCACCTGCACGAACATCTTGGAGCCGCCCATCCGCCACGCCTTCTCGGATACCGGCACCTCGTCGTCGAGCTTCAGCCGGCCCTTCTTGATGGCGTCGAAGATCATGTAGGCGGTCATGATCTTGCTCATCGAGGATGGCGGCATCAGCACATCCGCCTCCTTCTCCAGGAGGGTGGCGCCGGTCTCGAAATCGACGATCAGCGCGTGCCGCGCCTGGGTATCGATGGTGATCGCCGCCGCCGGCAGCGGCCGCCCGAGCGCCAGCCCCAGCGCGACGACGATCGCCAATGCCTTGACCATGGTCATCTGTCAGCCTTCCGGTTCGCTTTCCGCCCCACCGATCAATCGACCACCACGCGGGCACCCGGATAGCCCTTCTCGACCACCGCGTCGAGCATCCGGTCAGCCTGCTCGACCGATGGGATCGGCCCCAGCCGCACGCGGTAGAAGCGGGTGCCCTCGCGCTGCACCTCCGAGACCTGGGTCGGGCCGATGCCGCGCAGCACCGGCACCAGCCGCGTGGCGTTGCGCTGATCCTGGAAGGCGCCGACCTGCACCCAGATCGCCCCCGGCCTGGCCTGGCCCTGCAGCACGGTGCCATCCGGCTCGGCCGGCGCCCCAATCGGGCCGCGCGGCGGCTCGCCGGAGGGGGGCGGCCGCGGCAGGCTG
>CAZEQG010000496.1:0-2499 GCA_964514295.1 uncultured Alphaproteobacteria bacterium | reverse complement strand
CCCCACCGCGGCGCCGGCCAGCGCTCGCTCGAGTGGTGCCGCCTGCTGACCGGTCGCGCGCGCGGTATCGCCAAGCCGGCCGACGGCGTCGCCGGCGCGTCGGACCTCGCCGACGAAGCCCGATCCATCGGCCTTGAGCCGCAGGACGACGGTCAAATCGGTCATCGCCGCGCGCGACCCCGTATGGCGCACAGCACCCGGTCCTGCAGAATCGGCAGCGCCGCGGCTTCCATTGCCCGCAGCCCGTCAAACATGCGCGGCTGGTCGGCCCGCCTGACACCGGCCATGCGCATCGCCGCCTCGACGCGGGCATAGTCCAGCCCCGTCGGCAGCGCGGCCTGACCGGCATGCACCCACTGGGTCTGCACCGCCAGGAAACATTCGATCGTTGGCACGACCTCCGGCAGCACCTCGACCGGCTCCTCTGCTGCGCGCCGACGGGGCGCGGATCTGATGGCCTCGACCATCTCGGCCGGCGCGCCGGCGGCGGCGAACAGCGCCGCCGCCCCGCGGCCAGGCATGGCTACCGCCGACCCTTCGCCCGGCCCGGCGGCCGGTTCTGTCCGTCGCCCGCCGCGGCCTGACGCCCAGCGGCGGGCGACGGATCGGAGTTTTTTAGCGGCGCTCCCTGCGCCAGGCTGACCAGCGCGTCGATCACGCCCTGCCGCAGCAAGGGATCGCGCAGGATCGCCGACTTGCCGGCCGCATCGATGGGCAGTGGCTCCCCATCCTCGCGGCCGATGCCGTGCCACCCCAACAGCTGGTCCCAGAACGGGTCCGCAGGCGTCCCGAGAGGCCAGAGGGGGTCACTGAACGCCTCGGCCGGGAAGGCCCGACCATCGGGGGGCGGCAAGGCATCGGCAGACAGGCCGGCCTCGGCCATCCGCCGGCGGGCGCGGGCCGCTGTCAGATCGCGCTCCATGGCGCCGGCCTCGGCCTGCAGGCTGCGCAGATCCGTGACTGAGAGATAGCGCAGGTCGAAGTGGACCCGCGCCTCGGCCATCTCGCCGCCGGCGACCGGATAGGCGATGACCGCCGGCCATCGATCGATCCGCGGCCTCGCGCAGGCGATGAACAGTCCATTGGCAATGAAGCTGTGCATCGTCAGCCTGCCCGCACGCTGAATTCGTCATTGCCGGCATCGGATGGCAGCAGCGCGCCTTCGATCTTAACGACAGCCGTGCCATCATCGTCGGCATAGCCCTCACCCACGCCGCCCGTGATCTGCACCCGGTCGGCCTTCACGTGGACCAGCTTGCCGCGCGTGCCGTGGATCAGTTCGAAGGGCACGACACTGCCGAGCGCCATGTCCTCGACCAGGTTGCGCGTTGCGATGTCGATGGCCTCGACGGTGATCTCGAGCGTCGATGCGCGCCTGGTGATGCGTGCCTCGTTGACGCCTGGATAGGACCGGAACGCGACCTGCTGGCCGGCCTTCAGGACAGCGCCGCCCTGCAGGCGCAGCGGCAGCCCGGCCAGGGCGACATAGGGCGTGGTGCCGAACTCGACGGGCTCGGGCGCGAAGAACCTGGTCTTGTCCTGCGCCGGCAGATCCTCCGACGTGCCGGGCGTGTAGATGGCCGAGCCGTCGACCGTGATGTCGGGCCAGTTGTTCGCCGGGAACTCGAAACTGCAATCGCCGCGCAGCCCCGCCAGCAGGTGGCGGTTGGGCCCGATCTGGTAGAAGGCGTGTAGGCTGTCCTGGTCGCGGGTGATCGGGGCATAGGTCGTGCCGGCGGCGCGCAGCTGGATCGTCCAGCTGTCGCCGACCTCGAAGGACGTGCCGACCGTCGGCGTGATCGTCGCCCCGGCGACCAGGGCGAAGGGCGTTGCATCCGTCATCACCTGGCCCGTCTGGCTGTGGGCGGGCAGATTGGCGATGGCCGGGGCGCTGACCGTGAAGGCAGCGACGCCGCTGCCCCCACCCGTGGTGCATGTCAGGGTGATGAGGCGGTCGACGGTCCCGGTATAGGCGCCCGTGACGGCGTAGGTGAAGGTGCCGGTGGGCGACCCCACCGGCACCTTGGTGGCCGCGATGGTACCCGCGGCGGTGCCGGGGCGGATCACCTCGGCCATGCCGCACATCCGCGCGAACAGGCCCCAGGGCGGGGCCTCCCCGGCGGCGAGCGCGGTGAGGCCGGGACCGGTCATCTCGCCCTTGAAGCCGATCTTCGCGTGCCGGCGCACCATGCGGCTGGCATTGGCGCCGAAATGTCCCTTGGCGATGTCGCGCTCGATCCGGTCGCCCTGCAGCGGCGTGATCCTCAGATCGCGCACCAGCATCGCGTGGGCCGCCGCGAACGCGCCCGGCGACACGCCGTACTCCGCCTCGATCTGCGCGAACAGCACCAGCTCGTCATAGAAGATTTCATCGACGGGCATTCAAGCCTCCCTCAGCGCCGGGTGCGGGCACCCTCTCCGCCGGCCGAAGCCGACGGAGAGGGCTTTGCCGCCGGCGGGGCCGGCGGCGGCATGGCCTCGCCCGCCACATGGGGCGAG
>CAZEQG010000495.1:0-2501 GCA_964514295.1 uncultured Alphaproteobacteria bacterium | reverse complement strand
GGCCTGGGCCTGGGCGGCCAGCGCCTGCTCGCCCACGCCGGCCCGGGGCAGGAGCTGCACGGTCAGGCTGCCGCCCAGATTCCAGTGCCAGCGCTCCACCGCCGCGCGCGAGGCCAGCATGCCGGCCAGCGCCAGGCTGGCCAGGAAGACCATGGCGGCCACGATCGCCGGCAGGAAGCGCGTGCTGGCGTCCGCGCGGAAGGGCAGGTCATAGCGCCGCGCCATCGCCGCCGCCCTAGGCGCCGTAGGCCGCCAGCAGCGGGTCGACCAGCCTTCCGGCCGACAGGTGCAGGCGGGGATGGTCGAAACGGTCGACCAGGGCTTCGTTGTGGGTGGCGACGACCACGGCGGTTCCGGTCCTGTGCAGTTCCTCGAACAGATACATCAGCCGCATGGCGATGCGGTCGTCGACATTGCCGGTCGGCTCGTCGGCCAGCAGCAGGGCCGGCCGGGCGATCACCGCCCGGGCGATCGCCACGCGCTGCTGCTGCCCGCCCGACAGCGTGCGCGGCAATTCATGGAGATGGTCGGCGAGGCCGACCCAGGCAAGCAGTTCAGGCACATGGTCGCGGATCATCGCCTCGCGCACGCCCTGGACCCGCAGCGGCAGGGCCACATTGTCGAGCACGCTGAGATGGGCGAGCAGGCGGAAGTCCTGGAACACCACGCCGATGCGCCGGCGGATCAGGGCAAGCTCGCCGCGCGACAGCGCGGCCGCATCCCGGCCGAACAGGCTGACGGTGCCACGGCTCGGCACCACCCCACGGTACATCAGGCGCAGCAGCGTCGACTTGCCCGCGCCGCTGTCGCCGGTGAGGAAATGGAAGCTGCCGGGGCGCAGATGCAGGCTGACGTCCGACACCACCTCCGGGCCTTGTCCGAAACGGACGGCGACATGTTCCAGGCGCACCACGCAGGATCGGCTCCGTCCCCTCGGCTCGGGATTCCGGCGCCGCACAATGCACCCTGCCGGGCGCAGCGTCCAGCCCGGTTCCCGGAGCCCTGCCGAAATCCTATACACTCCAACGGGCTAGAGGTAAGTTTCCGGAATGATCCTGAGCTGCCCCAACTGCGCCGTTAAGTTCGCCGTGCCCTCCGACAAGATCGGGCCGGCGGGACGCACGGTGCGCTGCGGGCGCTGCGGCACCACCTGGCACCAGCCGCCCGCGGTGGTCGAGGAGGAGCTTGAGCAGGAGCCGGCGGACGGCCAGCCGGAGCCGGACTTCGCCAGCGCCCTCGACCAGGAGATGGCCGAGGAACGGCCGCGCCGGCCGCTGCGCGCGATGATGGAAGAGGATGACGAGGCGCCGCGCCGCTTCACCGGGCAGACCTTCAAGCTGCCGGAAAGCCTGGCCGACAAGCCGCCGCGCCCATGGCTCGGCTGGCTCTTGGTGCTGGCGCTGATCGGCGGTGCCAGCGGCGGCATCCTGGCGCTGAGGGCGGAGCTGGTGGCGCTCTGGCCGCCCTCGGCAATGGTGTTCGAGCGCATCGGCCTGCCGGTGCCGATCCCCGGCGAGGGGCTGATCATCGGCGGCCTTCAGGTGACGCAGACGGAAGCGGGCGGCCTGCCGCTGCTGTCACTGCGCGGCGAGGTGGCCAATCTCGGCGACAGCGAGAAGCCGGTGCCGATGCTGAAGGCCCGGCTGCGCGACAGCAACCGCAAGACCCTGACCGAATGGACCTTCAGGGCCGAGGGCACGCGCCTGCGCCCGGGGCAGGTGACCAGCTTCACCGACGAGATCGCCCGCCCTCCGGCCGAGGCCAGCGACCTGCTGGTGACCTTCGCCGAGGAAGGATAGCGCCGCCGCCACGCCCTCAGAAGGGCAGCTTGAAGCCCGGCGGCAGGTTGAGGCCGCCGGTCAGCTTCTGCATTTCCTCGGCCACCAGCCGGTCGCCGCGGGCGCGCGCGTCGTTGCAGGCGGCGACGATGAGATCCTCCAGCACGCCGATCTCGGCCGGATCGGCCAGGGCGGGCGCGATGGTGACGCGCCGCATCTCGCCTTTCGCCGTCATCGTGACCTTGACCAGCCCGCCGCCCGACTGGCCCTCCACCTCGGTCTGCTGGAGCGTCTCCTGCATCTCGGCCATGCGCTGCTGCATCGCCTCGGCCTGCTTCATCATCTGCCCGAGCATCTTCATGGGCGGTCCTCGTCGCTGTCGTCGTCGGGAAAATCCGCGGCCGGTGCCGGCTGCGCCGCCGCCAGATCGCGGATCTGCTCGATCTCGGCCTCTGGAAACTGCTCGAAGATCGCCTGCATCAGCGGGTGGCGGGCGACCTCGGCCCTGGCCTGCGCCTCGGCAGCGCGCCGCCGCTCCGCCAGGGTCGGCTCGCCTTCGGCATTGACCACGCTGACCACCCAGCGCCGGCCGGTCCACTCGCCAAGGCATCTGGCGATCTCCGCCGGCAGCCGCGCCGCCGCGCCCGGCGCCAGCCGGACCTCGATCCGGCCCGGCTCGAAATGCACCGGATGGACGTGGTGGATCAGCTCGTAGTGCAGGCG
>CAZEQG010000494.1:0-2505 GCA_964514295.1 uncultured Alphaproteobacteria bacterium | reverse complement strand
TCCCCCTTCGACGGGCTCAGGGTGAGGCGGAATGGAAGGGTGGGGGCAGCGTCGCGAACGCATTCCGTCCCCCCAGTCGCCTCATGGTGAGCCCGTCGAACCATGAGGCGCGGCACGGCGTGTGCGCGCGCCTCGCCCATCGATGGGCGCAACAGGGGGCGGCCTGGCGGGCGGCCCGGGCGATACAGGGCTAGCGGGTGGCGGTCTACGCGCTGAGACGCCTGTTCGGCATGGTGCTGGTGCTGGCGGTGGTGGTGGTGCTGACCTTCACCGCCAACCAGTTCGTGCCGGGCGATCCGATCATGGTGCTGCTGTCGGACCATTCGGGCGATGCCGCGATGGCGGCCCGGCTGCGGGCGGAATATGGGCTGGACCAGCCGCTGTGGCGGCAGTTCCTGAGCTATGTCGGCGGCATCCTGCGCCTGGATTTCGGCCTTTCCTTCCGTTTCGCCTCGGTGCCGGTGATCGAGCTGATCGGCGGCCCCTTGCGCATCAGCCCCGTGCTGGCGCTGTCGGCGCTGGCGATCGCGGTGCCGGTCGGGGTGGCGCTCGGCGCCTTTGCCGCGCTGCGCCGCAACACCCTTGCCGACACCGCCGTGATCCTGGTGCTGGTGGCCGGCATCTCCATTCCCAACTTCGCCCTGGCGGCGATCCTGGTCTATGGGCTGGCGGTGAAGGCGGCGCTGCTGCCGGTCGCCGGCTGGGGCACGCCGCAGCAGGCGGTGCTGCCGGTGGCGATCCTGGCGGTGGCGCCGATGGCCTACATCGCGCGGCTGTCGCGCACCTACATGCTGGAGGTGCTGCAGGCCGACTACATCCGCACGGCCCGTGCCAAGGGCATGCCCGAACGCATCGTGATCTGGCGCCACGCCCTGCGCAACACGCTGGTTCCCCTGCTGACCACCATCGGCATCATCTTCGGCGGGCTGCTGTCGGGCACCTTCGTGATCGAGACGATCTTCAACATCCCGGGCCTGGGGCGTCTGGCGATCCAGGCGATCTTCGCCCGCGACTATCCGGTCACCATGGCGATCGTGCTGCTGTTCACCTTCTTCTATTCGGCGATCAACCTGGGGGTCGACCTGCTCTATGGCGTGATCGACCCGCGCATCCGGCTGGACGGGCGATGAGCGAGGCCGCGATCACCGGCCGGGGGGAGTTCCTGCTGCGCTTCCGGCGCAACCGCAACGCCGTGGCCGGCGCCTTCCTGGTGGTGCTGATCGTCGCCGTGGCCCTGGCCGCACCGTGGCTGGCGCCGAAGGACTACACCTCGACCGACATGCTGATGGTGTGGGAGCCGCCGGGCGAGGATTTCCTGCTCGGCGCCGACAATCTCGGCCGCGACATCCTGAGCCGCCTGTTGATGGGGGCCCGCGTGTCGCTGCTGGTCGCCTTTGCGGTGCTGGCGATCACGCTGGCCGTGGGCATCACGCTGGGCATGGTCGCGGGCTATCTCGGCGGCCGGATCGACGGGCTGATCATGCGCCTGTCCGACATCATCTTCGCCTTTCCCGAGCTGATCTTCGCCATCCTGGTGGCGGCGATCCTGGGGCCCGGCATCGTCACCGTGATCGTGGCCCTGTCGCTGGTGTGGTGGCCCGGCATCGCGCGGCTCACCCGCTCGCTGGTGTTGAGCCTGCGCAGCGAACTCTATGTCGATGCCGCGATCGCCTGCGGCACGCCGACCTGGCGCATCATGCTGCGCCATCTGCTGCCCAACATCGTGGCCCCGATCATCGTGCGCGCCTCGATCGGCGTCGGCTTCATCATCATGGCCGAGGCGACGCTGAGCTTCCTTGGCCTCGGGGTGCAGGAGCCCTTCCCGACCTGGGGCGGCATGATCCGCGACGGCCTCAGCAACCTCAGCCTCGACCCCTATCTGTCGCTGTCGGCCAGCCTGGCCCTGGGCCTCACCATCATCGGCTTCAACCTGCTGGGCGACGGGCTGCGCGACATCCTCGACCCGCGGATCCGTGAAAGATGATCCCGCTGCTCGACATCGAGGGATTGTCGGTCAGCTTCGGCACCCTGCACGGACGGGTGCGGGTGCTGGAGGGCGTGAGCTTCCAGGTTGGCGCCGGGGAGAGCGTGGGGCTGGTGGGCGAATCCGGGTCCGGCAAGTCGGTCACCGCGCTGGCCGTGCTGCGGCTGCTGGGCGAGCAGGGGCGGATCGATGCCGGTGCCATCCGCCTGGAGGGCGAGGACCTGGCGGCGCTGAAGCCGGCCGAGATGCTGGCCGTGCGCGGGCGGCGGGCGGCCATGATCTTCCAGGAGCCGATGACCAGCCTGAACCCGGTGCTGCCGGTCGGCTTCCAGATCGCCGAGGTGCTGGAACAGCATCTGGGGCTGGGGCGCGCCGCGGCCCGGGCGCGGGCAGTGGCGCTGCTGCGCCAGGTCGGCGTGCCGGCCGCCGAGCGGCGGGCCGATGATCCGCCGCACCGGCTGTCCGGCGGCATGCGCCAGCGGGTGATGATCGCGATCGCCATCGCCTGCCGGCCGAAGCTG
>CAZEQG010000493.1:0-2511 GCA_964514295.1 uncultured Alphaproteobacteria bacterium | reverse complement strand
CGTTCCAGCGCGGCAGCGCCACGGCGAGCGCGCGGGCGCCAAGGAAGGCGGCGAGCCCGGCGGCGGCGGCCAGGGCCAGGACCTCCGGCGGCGCCATGTCAGCCCTTCCGGTCCTCGCGGCGCAGGGCCCATTTCACCACCACCCCGGACGCACTGCCGGGCAGTTCGCCGGCCAGCACCATCTGCTGGCTGCGCCGGCTGTTGCCCTTGCGCCCGAGATAGACCGACTCGGCCAGGTTCAGCGAGGCGCCGGCGCAGCGGAAGGCCCAGCCCATGCCGCCGGGCAGGCGCAGGTGCACGAGGTTGCCGCTCTGCGCCAGCGACGCGCGCACGCCCGGGTGCAGGTGGAAGCGGATGGCAAAGCGCCCGCGGCCGGGGCCGATCAGGCTGTCCTCGCCGCGCAGGTCGTCGCCGGCCCCCGACAGATACAGGCGGCGGCGATGCGTGACCGTGTGGGAGGACAGATAGCCGTCATGGCTGCAATCCAGCCACAGGGCGCCGTCGCGCTCGTCGCGCCGGGCCGTCACCTCCTGCGGCCGGCGGGCGATGCGGCCCTCGGCGTCGATGTCGGAAGAGGAGAGATCGTCAAGGATCGCGGTGGAATGGGCGGCACTCTGGCGCAGCGCCGGGTTCCATTCGGGATGGCCGGGGGCGGAGCCGCAATTCACGATCAGCCGCTCCTTGCCGACCGAGGCCTCGAAGCTGAGGGTGCCGGCATGGGCCCGGCCATCCACCTCGCTCGGCACGCCGCAATCGGCGATCAGCACCAGGCGGCCGGCGGTCAGCCGCTGGAAGCCGGTGAACTCCGCCGCCACCGGCGGCCGCCCGCGCGCTTCGGCCTGGGCCAGCACGGCGTCGACCAGGGTCGCGCGCTCCTCGGCGCTGTCGTTGAACAGCGCCAGCCCGCCATCGCCATGGCGCCAGGCGCGCAGCATGGCGCCCATCGCCTCGATCGCCTGCTGCAGCGCCGGCACCGCCGGCCGCTCGCTCAGCCTCAGGGCGGTGCGGATGTCGATCAGGTCGCGCAGCACCTGGAGATGGAGCGAGGGGCTGCGCGACACGTGCCCGCCATCGGGCAGCACCTGCCCGTCGAGGATGGAGACGAGCAGCCCTTCGGCCTGGGCCAGCCGTCCTTCCCCGGTTTCCAGGCAGGCGCCGGCATAGATCAGGCCCTTCAGCACGCTGACCGCACCGGCCCCGGGCCCGGCCGCATCGGCGACCCGCGCCAGGTGCCGGCACTGCCGGGCGAGGCTGTCGAAGAAACGCTGGCGGTAGGCATCATCTGCGGAGGCGCAGAAGAAATCGTAGTGGCCGATCCAGTTGGCGATGCGCGCGGCCAGGGTGTCCGGCGCCCAGGCCTCGGCCTCCCAGTCCTGGAACCGGCCGATCCAGTCGTCCACCAGGTCGCGGGCGGTCTTGCGCGCCGCGTCCCCGCCCAGCTCGCGCAGGTCGCGCAGCCAGCCGAAGCGGTTCAGCATCTGCCGCCATACCGCCGGCGTGCCGGGGGGCGCCCAGCGTTCGGCACCGGCCAGCGCGACCGTGTGGCCGAGCAGCGCCACCCGCCCCTCCACCAGCAGCCGGCCATGCTCGGTATCTCCCGGCCAGTAGTCGGCGAGCGAGGCGGTAAGCGCGGTCGGCGTGCGGCCCGACAGCATCAGGCGGTAGATCGGGGTGGAGAAGGCGAGCGCCTGGAGGGCGCCCCAGGCGCCGCTCATGCGGCACCCCTGAGGCTGGCGATGTTGGCGGCATAGGCGGCCGGGCCGCCGGCGAAGGCGGCGGTGCCGGCGACCAGCACCCCGGCCCCGGCGGCCACCACCTGGCGCGCCGTCTGCGCGTTGATGCCGCCGTCGACCTCGATCATGCAGGCCGGGTTCACCCGGTCGACCAGATGGCGCAGCCGGGCGATCTTGTCGACCTGGGAGGCGATGAAGGACTGGCCGCCGAAGCCCGGATTGACCGACATCACCAGCACCAGGTCCAGGTCCTCCAGCAGTTCCTCCACCAGTGCCAGCGGCGAGCCCGGATTGAGCACCAGCCCGGCCTTGCGGCCCAGCGCCCGGATCATCTGCACGGTGCGGTGGGGATGCGGCCCGGCCTCGGGGTGGAAGCTGATGATGTCGGCCCCGGCCTCGGCGAAGGCGGCGACCAGGGCATCGACCGGGCTCACCATCAGGTGCACGTCGAAGGGCTTGGTGCTGTGCGGGCGCAGCGCCTTCACCACCATCGGGCCGATGGTCAGGTTGGGCACGAAATGCCCGTCCATCACGTCGATATGGATCCAGTCCGCGCCGGCAGCATCCATCGCCCGCACCTCCTCGCCAAGACGCGCGAAGTCGGCCGACAGGATCGAGGGGGCGATGCGGGGCGGCTGCCGCATGGCGGCTGCTTATCAGGTCAGCCCGGGCGCCGCAAGCGCGCGGCGTAGAAGCCGTCGAGCCCGCCGGCCGCGGCCAGGTGGCAGGGCAGGGTGCGCAGGTCGCCGGCCGGCGTCAGGCATTCCGCCAGCCCGCC
>CAZEQG010000492.1:0-2526 GCA_964514295.1 uncultured Alphaproteobacteria bacterium | reverse complement strand
CGGCGACCGTCGTCGCCTATCGCGCGGCCGGCAAATGGGGCCGGCGCACGGCCTTTCAGGTGTTCGCCGACAATGCCGCCCGGGTGCCCGACCGGCTGGCCCTGGCCGATGCGCCGAACCGGCCGGGCTTTGCCGGCGGCGCGCCGGCCAGGCTCAGCTACCGGGGGCTGCTGGATCGGGTCGAGCGGCTGGCAGGCGGGCTGTCGCGGCTGGGCCTCGGCCCCGGCGATGTGCTGCTGGTCCAGCTTCCCAATATCCACGAGCTGGTCGCCGCCTATCTGGCGGCGGCACGGCTTGGCGCCGTGATCTCGCCGGTGCCGGTACAGTACCGCCAGCACGAGCTTGCGGCCATCGTCGCCGCCGCGCGGCCGCGCGCGGCGCTGGTGGCGGAGCGTTTCGGCGACCACAAGCTGGCGGACCTGTGCCGTGCCACCGTGCCCTTCGGCGGGCCGCTTGTGACGCCCGACATGCTGGACGGCCCGGCCGATGGCGCGCCGCCCTTCGCCGATCCCGACAGCCTGTTCACCCTGTGCTGGACCTCGGGCACGGAGGGCCGGCCCAAGGGAGTGCCCAAGACCCACAACAACTGGCTGTCCACCGCCCATGGGCTGACCCGCACGGCGGGGCTTGAGGATGGCGACGTGTTCCTGCTGCCCTTCCCGCTGATCAACGCCGCCTCCATCGGCGGGCTGATGATGCCGTGGCTGGCCAATGCCGGCACCCTGGTGCTGCATCATCCCTTCAGCATCGAGGTGTTCCTGGAGCAGATGCGCGGCGAGGGGGTGCACTACACCATCGTCGCCCCGGCGCTGCTGGCCAGCCTGCTGCGCCAGGGCGAGGGCGGGCTTGGCCGGGTGCGGGTGCTCGGCACCGGCTCTGCCCCGCCCGATCCCGCCACGCTTGCCGCCTTCGAGGCGCGCTTCGGGGTGAAGGTGGTGAATTTCTTCGGCTCCAACGAGGGCGTGCTGCTGCAGGCCGATGCCGCCCGCATCCCGGATGCCCAGACACGTGCCCGCCTGTTCCCGCGCGACGGCGACCAGTCCTGGCGGCCGGGCAGCGAGACCGGCAATGGCGGGCATTTCCGCCTGGCCGGGCCCGGCGGCGAAAGGCTGACCGGCGACGGCGAGGCGGGCGAGATGGAGATCCTCGGCCCCGCCCTGTTCCCCGGCTATCTCGGGGCCGAGGGGCTGGCGGCCGGCGGCTTCGACCGCTCGCGCTTCACCGCCGATGGCTGGTTCCGCACCGGCGACCTGTTCGAGATCGTCGAGGGCGGCTTCGTGAAATTCGTCGGCCGGGCACGCGAACTGATCGTGCGCGGCGGCATGAAGATCGCGCCGGCCGAGCTGGACGGGCTGCTGGCCGCCCATCCGGCCATCGCCGAGGGCGCCGTCGCTGCCTATGCCGATGCCAGGCTCGGCGAGCGGGTGTGCGCCTTTGCCGTGCTGCGGCCGGGGGCGGCGCTGACCCTGGAGCAGCTCTGCGCCTTCCTGGAGGAGCGCGGGGTCGCCCGCTTCAAATGGCCGGAGCGGCTGGTGATCCTCGAGCGCCTGCCGCGCAACCCGCTGGCGAAGCTGCTGCGCGGCGAGCTGGCGAAGCTGGCGCAGGGCTAGCCGCTGGACACCTCCCAGGCCCGGACCACGGCCCGGCAATGGCCGCACAGCATGCGTGCGTCCAGGATCGCGCCGCAGCTGTGGCGGGCGATCTCCGGCGGGCCGGCGGCCCCGGCGAGCCAGCGGTCGCCCCAGGCCGAAAGTGTCTGGATCATCGGATAGACGTCGCGGCCGCGCTCGGTCGGGCGGTAGTGCAGCCGGCGCCGGTCCGCCCCCGGCGCGCCTTCGACCAGCCCCAGCGCCAGCAGCTTCTTCAGCCGCGCCGACAGGATGTTGGAGGAGATGGCAAGGTCGCCCTGGATCTGGTGGAAGCCGCTGCGCCCGGTCAGCACCGCGTGCAGCACCAGGTTGGCCCAGCGGTCGCCGACCAGGAAGGTCGCCACCGGTTCGGGATCGGTCATGTCCAGCGCCTTGGCAAGGGCGCCATCGTTCTGCCGCGCGAGCCGGGCCGGCGGGCGGGGGTCGCTGCCGGCGCCGGGTCCGGGCTCGGCCGTCACATCCTCGAGCCGCACCGGCCCGGCGCAGGCCCGGCAGGCCAGCACCGGCTCCAGCGGCTGTCCGCAGGGCCGGTGGAGGAGGGTCGCCGGCAGGAAGGAACGCTCCGGGTTCCAGCGCCGGTGCCAGCGCCACACCGCCAGGATGAAGGGGTAAAGGTCGAGGCCCTTGGGGGTCAGGTGATATTCGAACACCAGGGTGCGGTGCTGGGCGGGGCGCTTGTAGAAGATCTGCTGGCCGGCCAGCTCGTTGAGACGCAGGGCCAGGGTCTGGCGCGGCACCCCAAGGCGCTCCTGGAAGCCCTGGAAGCGCCTGGTCCCCAGGAACGCCTCCTTCACCAGCAGGATGGTCCAGGCATCGCCCAGGATCGCGAGCGCCCGGGCGAAGGCGCTGGCGCGGATGCCGCCGGCCTCCTGGCTCA
>CAZEQG010000491.1:2292-2535 GCA_964514295.1 uncultured Alphaproteobacteria bacterium | reverse complement strand
GACCAGCACGGCACCGCCATCATCGCCGCCGCCGGCCTGATCAACGCCTGCCACCTGACCGGGCGCAACCTTGCCGACACCCGCATGGTGATCAACGGCGCCGGGGCGGCCGGCATCGCCTGCGCCGAGCTGATCAAGGCCATGGGCATCCGCCACGAGAACGTGATCCTGTGCGACACCAAGGGTGTGGTCTATCAGGGCCGCACGGAAGGCATGAACCAGTGGAAGAGCGCGCATGCCGTG
>CAZEQG010000491.1:269-2256 GCA_964514295.1 uncultured Alphaproteobacteria bacterium | reverse complement strand
GGGGCCGACGTGTTCTTCGGCCTGTCGGTGAAGGGGGCGGTGACGGCCGAGATGGTGCGCTCGATGGCCGCCCGGCCGATCATCTTCGCGATGGCGAACCCGGATCCGGAGATCACGCCGGAGGAGGTGAAGGCGGTGCGCCATGACGCCATCGTGGCCACCGGCCGGTCGGACTATCCGAACCAGGTGAACAACGTGCTCGGCTTCCCCTACATCTTCCGCGGGGCGCTGGACTGCCGGGCCCGCACCATCAACGAGGCGATGAAGATCGCCGCCGCCGAGGCGCTGGCGCGGCTCGCCCGCGAGGACGTGCCGGACGAGGTGGACCGCGCCTATTCCGGCCGGCGCCTGCGCTACGGCCCCGAATACATCATCCCCGCCCCCTTCGATCCGCGGCTGATCTCGGCCGTGTCCTCGGCGGTGGCCGAGGCGGCGATGGCAACCGGTGTGGCCGCCCGGCCGATCACCGACATGGCCGGCTACAAGGCGCAGCTTTCCGCCCGCCTCGATCCCACCGCCGATTCGCTGCAGACGCTGTTCGCGCAGGTCCGCCAGAATCCGCGCCGCATCGTTTTCGCCGAGGGCGAGGAGGAGCCGGTGATCCGCGCCGCCCTGGCCTTCCGGGCCAGTGGCTATGGCCGCCCGGTGCTGATCGGTCGGGTGGAGCGGGTGCGCGAGACGATGGCCCAGATGGGGCTGCAGGACCCGGGCGACCTCGAAGTGCACAATGCGCGCCTGTCGACCGACAACGCGAAGTACACCGAGTTCCTCTACCGCCGCATGCAGCGGCGCGGCATGCTGCTGCGCGACTGCCAGCGACTGGTGAACCAGGACCGCAACGTCTTCGCCGCCTGCATGGTGGCGACCGGCGATGCCGACGGCATGGTGACCGGCGTCACCCGCACCTTCAACCAGGCGCTCGACGATGTCCGGCGGGTGATCCCCAGCCGCCGCGGCAGCACCGTCTTCGCGCTCGCCATGCTGATCACCCGCGGACGCACGGTGTTCATCGCCGACACCCATGTGAACGAGCTGCCGGAGCCCGAGGCGCTGGCCGACATCGCCCGCCAGTCCGCCGCCTTCGCCCGGCGCATGGGGCATGAGCCGCGCGTCGCCCTGCTCAGCTTTTCCACCTTCGGCAACCCGCTCTGGGCCAGGGCCGACCGCATCCGTGCGGCGGTCGAGGCGCTGGCCGGCAGCGAGCCCGATTTCGAGTTCGACGGCGAGATGGCCCCCGACGTCGCCCTCAATCCCGAGCTGATGAAGCTCTACCCCTTCTGCCGCCTGTCGGCCCCGGCCAATGTGCTGGTGATGCCGGCCCTGCACACGGCCAATGTCAGCTACAAGCTGATGCAGCAGCTCGGCGGCGGCTCGGTGATCGGGCCGATCCTGGTCGGGCTGGAGCAGCCAGTACAGCTCGTCCAGCTCGGCGCCACCGTCACCGACATCGTGAACGCCGCCGTGCTGGCGGCCGACGCGGCACGGTGACGGCGAGGTGGCGGGCGGGCCGGCGGAGGGCGCCCTGCGCCTTGCTGCCCCCGCCAAGCTCACGCTTGCCCTCCATGTCGTCGGCCGGCGGGCGGACGGCTACCACCTGCTCGACGCCCTGGTCGGCTTCTGCGGCCTGGCGGACAGCCTGACGGTCCGCCCCGCGGCGACCCTGCGGCTGGCGGTCGATGGACCCTTCGCCGCCGCCATCGATGGCGGCAACCTGGTGCAGCGCGCGGCCGAGGCACTGGCACCGGGCCGCGGCGCGGACATTGCGTTGACAAAACGACCTCCCGTGGCGGCCGGGCTAGGCGGCGGCTCGGCCGATGCGGCGGCGGCCTTGCGGCTGCTGTCTCGGCTGTGGGGGGTGGCGGTGCCGGAGGGGCTGCCCCTGGCGCTGGGCGCCGACCTGCCGGTATGTCTCTACGGCCGGCCGGCGCGCATGGGCGGCATCGGGGAAAGCCTGCGGCCGGCAGTACTGCCGCCGCTTGCCCTGGTG
>CAZEQG010000491.1:0-208 GCA_964514295.1 uncultured Alphaproteobacteria bacterium | reverse complement strand
GCTTCGGCGCGCCGATCCCGGTTTCGGCAGGATTGGAACAGATGCGCAATGACCTGGAGCCGGCAGCGGTCGGCCTGTGTCCGGCGATCGGCGGCCTGCTGGACCGGCTGCGGGCTGAGCCGGGCTGCCGGTTCGCCCGCATGGCCGGCAGCGGCGCCACGGTGTTTGCCGCCTTCACGCAGGCGGCGGACGCAGCCCGGGCGGCGGC
>CAZEQG010000490.1:0-2551 GCA_964514295.1 uncultured Alphaproteobacteria bacterium | reverse complement strand
CCCGCGCCTCGGCCGCCACCAGGTCATCGGCCGCGCGCTCGGGCACGGCGCAGACCAGGCGGTCGATGCCGGGGATGGCGGCGGCGCGGCTCAGCACATGGCGCAGCACGGTGACGCCGCCGAGCCGCATCAGCACCTTGCCCGGCAGGCGGGAGGAGCCGAGTCTCGCCTGGACGATGGCGGCGGTGGTCATGCGGCGATCCTTGGCGGCGGCCCTTGGCTCAGGCGCGCGGTTCAGGGGAGCCCGGCCAGCAGCCGCCCCAGCCCCTCGCGGGTCAGCCAGTCGGGGTTGGAATCGCTGGCGTAGCGGAAGCCGTCGGCGACCCGGGCTGCGCCGCGCGCGAGCAGCGAGGCCGGCGTCCAGGAGGTGAAGCGGGTGCCGATCACGTAGCGGTCGGGCAGCTCGTAGGTGTTGGCGGCATCATCCTCGGGGATCATCACCTCGTGCAGCTTCTCGCCCGGGCGGATGCCGACGATGCGGTGCGGCAGCCCGGGGGCGATGGTCTCCGCCAGGTCGATCAGGCGCATGCTGGGGATCTTGGGCACGAAGATCTCGCCGCCCTCCATCAGCCCGAGGCAGGACAGCACGAAGTCCACACCCTGGGGCAGGGTGATCCAGAACCGCGTCATGCGCGGGTCGGTGATCGGCAGATGGTCGGCGCCCTGCGCCAGCAGCCGGCGGAACAGCGGCACCACGCTGCCCCGGCTGCCCAGCACATTGCCGTAGCGCACCACCGCGAAGGCGGTGCCGCCCTCGCCCGCGAGGTTGCCGGAGGCGATGAAGATCTTGTCGGCGGCAAGCTTGGTGGCGCCATAGAGGTTGACCGGATTGGCCGCCTTGTCGGTCGACAGCGCCAGCACCTGGCGCACGCCGCAGCGCAGGGCCGCGCGGACCACGTTCTGCGCGCCGATGACATTGGTCTGCACGCATTCGAAGGGATTGTACTCGGCCGCCGGCACATGTTTCAGGGCGGCGGCGTGGATCACCACGTCGACGCCGCGCATGGCCAGTTCCAGCCGGTCGGCGTCGCGCACATCGCCGATGAAATAGCGCATGCAGGCATATTGCGGGCCGCGCAGCTCCTGCTGCATCTGCCACTGCTTTTCCTCGTCGCGCGAGAAGACGATGCACTTCCGCAAGGCCCAGCGCGCGGTCACCGTGTCGACGAAGCAGCGCCCGAAGGAGCCGGTGCCGCCGGTTACCAGGATAGTCTTTCCGGTGAAGTCGGGCGGGCGGAACTTGAAGTCGGCGGTCATCACACCTGAAAGCTCTTGCATCGCAGGACATTATGCCCGATCAACGAGCGTCTTTCACTGGTGTTCGGGGCAAACTCCACAATGAACGAAATCGGCTCCACCGACGCGCGGATCGATCTGTTCCGCCCCGACGGCGATGTGTATGCGGGCCTGCGCATGACGCGCCACGGCCTGATGATGTTTCCGGTAAAGGACATGTATATCGGCCGGTCGCTGGAGGAATACGGCGAGTATTGCGCCGGCAAGATGGACCTTCTGGTCAGCATGCTCAAGCCCGGCGACGTCGCGGTGGATGTCGGCGCGCATATCGGCTCGATGACGCTGGCGATGGCGCGCGCGGTCTATCCGAACGGCGTGTGCGTGGCCTATGAGCCGCAGCGCGTGCTGCACCAGATGCTGTGCGGCAATGCCCAGATGAACGGCCTGGACAACGCCTTCCTGCTGCATGCCGCGGTGGGCGAGACGCCGGGCGAGATCATCGTGCCGATGCTCGACTACCGGATGGAGGCGAATTACGGCGGGCTGGAGCTTGGCGGCTTCACCCAGGGCGAGGCGGTGCCGCTCGCCCGGCTCGACGGGCTCGACCTCGGCGCCTGCCGGCTGATCAAGGTGTCGGCCGAAGGCAAAGAGCTGCAGGTGCTGAAGGGCGCCGAGCGGGTGCTGCGCCGGTTCCGCCCGGTGCTCTACCTCGACGGCCATCATGCCGACCGCACCGAGGCGCTGCTGACCTACGTCATGGGCCTTGGCTACCGCTGTTTCTGGGACCTGCAGCCGATGTTCCGGGCGGACAATTTCTACGGCAAGGCCGAGAACGTGTTCGGTGCCGTGGTGACGGTGGGCATCCTGTGCCTGTCGCCCAGCGAGGCGACGCCCGAGGGCGCGCGCGAGATCGTCGATCCCGGCGAGACCTGGTCGGGCGGCCGGCCGGTCGAGGAGGTCGTGCCGCAGCCGCGCTGATGCGCCTCGACGACGCCACGGCGGCGGATCTCGCCGTGCTTGCCCGCCTGCACACCGAAAGCTGGCGGATCGCCTATCGCGGCATCTTCCCCGACAGCTATCTGGACGGCGATCTCTACGCCAACCGGCTGGCCAAGTGGCGCACGATCCTGGCCGAGAACCGCGAATGGGGGATCATCGCCCGCGAGGGCGAGCAGGCGGTGGGCTTCGTGTGGGTCAGCGAGCGCGAGGTGCCGGTGGTTGAAAGCCTGCACATGCTGCCCGGCCGGCGTGGCGGCGGCGGCGGGCCGCTGCTGTTCGCCGCCGCGGCTGAGCGGCTGATCGCGCGCGGGCAGTC
>CAZEQG010000489.1:0-2555 GCA_964514295.1 uncultured Alphaproteobacteria bacterium | reverse complement strand
GCCAGCGGCCATGCCGCAGTGCCGCATGGCCGGGCCGCGCCGCCCCGGCGCCGGGGCTTCCGCCCCGCGGTGCGCAGCATCATTCCCGATCCCTCATCGCTGGTATATGGTGCGTTAACCTCATGGCTGACGGACGGGACCCCATGGCCGACCAGGATGCGGATACCAAGGCGCCGATCACGATAAAGAAATACGCCAACCGGCGCCTCTACAACACCGCCACCAGCTCCTATGTGACGCTGGACCACCTTGCCGGCATGGTCAAGGAGGGCACGGAGTTCCTGGTCTACGATGCCAAGACCGGCGAGGACATCACCCGCGCCGTGCTGACCCAGATCATCGTCGAGGAAGAGGCCAAGGGCCAGAACCTGCTGCCGATCAGCTTCCTGCGCCAGCTCATCAGCTTCTATGGCGACAGCCTGCAATGGATGGTGCCGCGATATCTTGAGCATTCGATGACCAGCTTCGCCAGCAACCAGGAACGGATGCGCGAATACATGCGCACCGCCTTCGGCGGCCTGTTCCCCTTCGGCTCGCTGGAGGAGATGGGCAAGCAGAACGCCGCGATCATCGAGCGCACGATGCGCATGTTCACCCCCTTCCAGGAAGGCCAGGGCCCGCGCCCGCCCGGCGCCACCCCGCCAGCCCCCCCACCGGCCGCCCCGGCCGGCGAGACGGCCGAGCTGGAAAAGCTGAAGGCCCAGATGGACGCGCTGCAGAAGCAGCTCGACAAGCTGTCCAAGGGCTAGCCATCGGGCCGCGGCCCGGCGTTTGACGGCCCGTCCTTCCATCGCTAAACAGCGGATAGGGAGGACAAATATCGATGAACGCTGCCCTTACGCTGGATGACCTGATCGGCGCCGGCGCCGATGATGCCGTTGCCATCGCCGCGCCGGAACGGCCGCCGCTCAGCTATGGCGGCCTCAGGCGCCTGGCGGCGCGGACGCGGGCGAGCCTCAACGGCTTTGGCATCGGCCGCGGCGACCGGGTGGCGATCGTCCTGCCCAACGGCCCCGAGATGGCCGCCGCCTTCGTCGCCATCGGCACGGCCGCCACCACGGCGCCGCTGAACCCCGGCTACCGCGAGGACGAGTTCGCCTTCTACCTTGAGGACCTGAAGGCCAAGGCCCTGGTGGTGGAAGAGGGCAGCGACAGCCCGGCCATCGTCGTGGCCCGGCGCTTCGGCGCGCAGGTGCTGACCCTGGCGAAGGGCGCTGCGGCGGGCGATTTCACGCTTGCCGGCGGCAGCCCGGGCAGTGCCGCCAGCCCCGGCCTGCCGGGGGCCGAGGACATCGCCCTCGTCCTCCACACCTCCGGCACCACCTCGCGGCCCAAGATCGTGCCGCTGGCCCAGCGCAACCTCGCCGCTTCCGCCCGCCACATCGCCGCGACCCTTGGCCTGGTGCCGGCCGACCGCTGCCTGAACATCATGCCGCTGTTCCACATCCACGGGCTGATGGCGGCAACCCTGGCCAGCCTGTCGGCGGGGGCTTCGGTCTATTGCACGCCCGGCTTCAACGCCCTGCGTTTCTTTGCCTGGCTCGATGACGCCAAGCCGAGCTGGTTCACCGCGGTGCCCACCATGCACCAGGCGATCCTCGGCCGGGCCGAGCGGAACCGCGAGGCGATCGCGCGCAATCCGCTGCGCTTCATCCGCTCCTCCTCCGCCTCGCTGCCGCCGCAGGTGCTGGCCGCGCTGGAGGATGCCTTCGGCTGTCCGGTGATCGAGAGCTATGGCATGACCGAGGCGGCGCACCAGATGGCCTCCAACCCGCTGCCGCCGGGCATCCGCAAGCCCGGCAGCGTCGGCATCGCCGCCGGGCCGGAGGTCGCGATCATGGACGAGGCCGGCGCCCTGCTGCCGGCCGGGGCCACCGGCGAGGTGGTGATCCGCGGGCCCAACGTGACCGCGGGCTACGAGAACAACCCGGCGGCCAATGCCGGGGCGTTCACCAATGGCTGGTTCCGCACCGGCGATCAGGGGGTGATGGATCACGAGGGCTATCTGACCATCACCGGGCGGCTGAAGGAGATCATCAATCGCGGCGGCGAGAAGGTGAGCCCGAAAGAGGTGGACGAGGTGCTGATGGACCACCCCGCGGTCGCCCAGGTCGTCACCTTCGCGATGCCGCATGACAAGCTGGGCGAGGAGGTGGCGGCGGCCGTGGTGCTGCGCGAGGGCGCCAGCGCCAGCCCGCAGGAGATCAAGGACTTCGCCGCCCGCCGGCTGGCCGATTTCAAGGTGCCGCGCCAGCTCGTGATCCTCGACGAGATCCCCAAGGGCGCCACCGGCAAGCTGCAGCGCATCGGCCTCGCCCAGAAGCTGGGGCTGGGCTAGGATCGCGGCATGGCCCGGGCCGCCGGCGTGAGGGTCGTCATCCGCAAGGCCGGGCGGGCGGAGGATGTCGCGGCCGGCCGGCTGGCGCGCAGCCTGCTCGACCAGTATCCGGACATGGCCGATGGCAGCGATCCCGCGGCCAGGGTGGCGGCACGGCCGGGCGAACTGCTGCTGGCCTTTGCCGCCGGCATGCCGGTCGGCTTTGCCGCCTATGCGC
>CAZEQG010000488.1:0-2562 GCA_964514295.1 uncultured Alphaproteobacteria bacterium | reverse complement strand
TGGTCGGCGGCGACGTGCTGGCGGTGCGGAAGCCCGATCCCGCCCATCTGCTGGCGGTCGTGGAGCGGCTGGGCTGCCGGCCGGGCGAGGCGATCTATGTCGGCGACAACGAGCATGACGCGGCCGCGGCCGCCGCCGCCGGCCTGCCCTTCGCGCTGGTCGGCCATGGCTATGCCAGGGTGGCGCCGGACAGCCTGCCGGCGCGCTGGCGGCTGGCCCGCTTTGGCGAGCTGCTGGCGGTGGTGTGACGACGGGCGGCGCTCAGCCGCCACCCTCGTCCGCCGCCTCGACCCGGTTGCGGCCGCCTTCCTTGGCGCGGTAGAGGGCCTGGTCGGCGCGCGACAGCAGGCGATCGGGCGTGTCGGCCGGTCCGGCGATGACGACACCGGCGCTGATCGTAACCCGCAGCCCGTCATCGGGCTCGGCCAGCGGCGTGGCGGCAACCAGCAGGCGCAGCCGGTCGGCGATCTCGCAGGCGGCGCCGATGCTGGCGGTTCGTGCCAGCACGATCAGTTCCTCCCCGCCCCAGCGGCAGATCGTGTCGCCCTTGCGCAGATGGCCCAGCATCGCCTGCGCCACCCTGCGGATCGCCATGTCGCCGCGCAGATGGCCCAGGCGGTCGTTCACCTCCTTGAAGTGGTCGACATCGAACAGCAGCACGGCAAAGGCCGGCCCGCCGCGCCGGCGCTGGTCGAGCGCGGCGGCGAGGGCACTGTCGAAGGCCTCGCGGTTGCCGATCCCGGTCAGCTTGTCGGTCACCGCCATCCGTTCCAGCTGGCGGTGATAGGTTCCGACGGCATAGGCCACGGTCGCGATGGTGATGAGGACGATCAGGCCGCCGATCGCCAGGTTGGTCAGGAAACTGTCCCACAGGCCGCGCAAGGCATCGGCCTCGCTCTGCTCGACCAGCACATGCCAGCCGAGATCAGGGATCAGCCGGGTGGTCAGCAGATAGGTCTCGCCGTGCCGGTCATATTCGAAATACCCCTCGCTGGAGGCAAGCAGCGCATCGGCCACCGCGGCGATGCCAGGGGCGGCGCGGATGCTGTCCTCGACGATCGGCGCGGCGTCGGAGCGCGCCATTACCCGGCCGAGGCGGTCGACGAAGTAGATGTTGCGGTGCTGCTGGCCCTGATAGCGCGAGATGATCGCCTCGACGGTCTTCAGGTTCAGCCCCACCCCTGTGACGCCGAGGAACTGCCCGTCATAGCCCAGCACGCGATAGTTGATGAATATCGTGATGGCGCCCGCCTGCTCCTGGTTCACATCGATGTTCACCTCATAGGGTGCGGCCATGTCGCGGGCGCGGAAGAACCAGCCATCGGCGGGGTCATCGCTGCGCACCTGCCGGGACAGGCCGGAAAAGTGGTAGTAGTTGCGGGTCCGGGCGGAGATCAGGAAGCTGGTGAATGTGGAATACTGCCGGCGGATCTCATCGAGATAGCGCGTGATGCTGTCCACATCCTGTTCGCCGGCGATCACCCAGTCCTTCATGAAGGTATCGTTGGCCATCAGGGAGGACACGAAGATCGGCCGCAGCAGGTCGGTCTGGATCTCGGCGTAGATGTTGGAACTGGTGAGCGGCAGTTCGTTCTGCAGGATGGTCTGCTTCAGCGCCGCCGTCGACACCCGCAGGCTGATCACGTTCGTCGAAAGGAAGCCGGCCGCCAGGATGCCGGCGATCAGCAGGACGAGACGCGTGCGGAGATAGCGGATCATCGGCTCTTCTGCGGTGACGGGCCCGGGGAAGCTGCCCGCGCCGGCCCGTCACCGCAAGCCGTCATGAAGTATGAGATGGCGGGGTGGCGAGATCCTCCAGGATCGGGCATTCGGGCCGGCCGTCGCCGTGGCAGTTGGCCGCCAGATGGGCCAGCGTGCGCGCCATCGCCTGAAGGGCGGCAATCTTGGCCTCCAGCTCGACAAGCTGGGCGGCGGCGATGCGCTTCACATCGGCGCTGGCCCGCCCGCGGTCGCGCCACAGCGCCAGCAGCGCGGCAATGCGCGCGACCGAAAAGCCGAGATCGCGGGCACGCCGGATGAAGCGCAGGTCGTGCACGTCGACCTCGCCATAGAGGCGGTAGCCTGCGGCACTGCGCCGCGCCGGCCGCAGCAGGCCGATGCTCTCGTAGTGGCGGATCATCTTCGCCGACACCCCCGAAGCCGCCGCCGCCTGACCGATGTTCATGTCTGGCCCCTCCCCTCGCGCGCCGGGCGGAAGCGCCGCAGCCTCAGCGCGTTTGCCAGCACGAAAAGGCTGGACAGCGCCATCGCGCCCGCCGCCAGCACCGGCGACAGCAGCACGCCGGCCGGCCACAGCACGCCGGCCGCCACCGGGATCAGCAGCACATTGTAGGCAAAGGCCCAGAACAGGTTCTCGCGGATGTTCGCCATCACCGCCCGCGACAGGCCGATGGCATCGGCCACGGCAGCCGGGTCGGCCCGCATCAGCACCACGCCGGCGCTGTCGATGGCGATATCGGTGCCGCCGCCGACCGCGATCCCGACATCGGCCGCCGCCAGCACCGGGGCGTCGTTGATGCCGTCGCCGACGAAGGCGACCGG
>CAZEQG010000487.1:0-2573 GCA_964514295.1 uncultured Alphaproteobacteria bacterium | reverse complement strand
GGCGAACCCGGCTCGACCCGGGCGACCAGGGCGCCGCGCGCCTCGGCGAGGCCGATGGCGGCGGCGATCTCCGGCGTCACCGCCTGGACCGCGACGCCGATGCGCCCGCGCTTGACCGCGCCGTGTTCGACGATGTCGGCGAACACGCGCCGGGCGATGTGCACCGGCACCGCAAAGCCGATGCCGGCATTCTGCCCGGCGGGGCCGAGGATGGCGGTGTTGATGCCGACCAGGCGGCCGTCCAGGTCGATCAGCGCGCCGCCGGAATTGCCGGGGTTGATCGAGGCGTCGGTCTGGATGAAGTCCTCAACCCCCTCGATGCCCAGGCCGCTGCGGTTCAGCGCGCTCACCATGCCGCTGGTGACGGTCTGCCCGATGCCGAAGGGGTTGCCGATGGCGACCACGAAATCGCCCACCCGCAGCGCCTCGGAATCGCCCCAGGCCACGGCGGTCAGCCGGTCGGCCGGAATCTGCAGCACGGCGATGTCGCTTTCGGGGTCGCTGCCGATCAGCTTCGCCTTCAGCGCCCGGCGATCGGAGAGGGTGACGGTGATGTCGTCGGCCTTGTCGATGACGTGGTGGTTGGTCAGCACATAGCCCCGCGCCGCATCGACGATGACGCCGGAGCCGACGGACTGGAAGCGGCGCTCGCGCGGGCCGCCTTCGGGCAGGTTGAAGAAGCGCCGAAGCATGGGGTCTTCGAGCAGCGGGTTGGGCCGGGCGGCAACCCGGCCGGACACGCCGATGTTCACCACGCCGGGGGTGACGCCCGCCAGCATCGGGGCGAGGCTCGGCACCTGGCGCGTTTCGCCGGCGGCGGCAAGCGGCAGGCCGCGGGCATCGGCGCGGGGAACCGTCCCGCCGTCACCGAGCAGCAGGGCTGCCGCCAGAAATGCGCCGGTCAGCGCGGCGGCGGCGGGATAGCGGAAGCGGATGGTCATGAAGGTCCCTCCTCCATTGTCGGAACGGATGGCCTTCAGGTGGGCGGCGGTCGCGGCGAAGAAGGGGAAGGATTGGGGAATTTCGGTGGCAGCGGCGGCCCCCCGGTACCGGGCCGCCGCCGCCGCGGTGTCAGTAGGCGGACAGGGCCTGCTTCAGCCGCACCGCATCGGGGTTGCTGAAGCGGCGCTCCAGGGTGATGCCGCGCGGCCCGGCCCCGGCACCGTAATAGGCCGCGTTCCAGTCGTTCTTCGGGCTGATCACGCCGCCCTCCAGGGCGCCGCCGCCGAACAGGCCCATGCCCTTGGAATAGGCCACGATGTCGGCCTTGGCCGAGCCCACGGTCGAGGCCTCGGCGCCGGCCCCGACGGTGCCGACCGTGATCGAGGCGTCGGCCCCCAGCTTCATCTGGTTGGTCATCACCTTTTCGAGCCCGAGATCGGTCATGATCAGGAACAGCACCTCCTTCTTCTCCACCCCCGCCTGCAGGCCGATGGAGCCGGAGGCCAGCATGTAGAAGGCGGGGTCGGACCAGGCGCCGCTGGCATCCTTGACCAGCAGCACGCCGTCGCCGCCCTCGCCGCCGACGATCAGGCCGGCCTTCACCAGTTCGGGGACGATCAGCACCGCCTTGGCCCGCTTCAGCCCGGCGCGGGCGGCGCCGAAATTGGTGTCGCCCAGCACCGAGCGGACGGACTGCGTCGCCCGGTCCACCAGTGCCTGCGGCGATTCGGCCCGGGCCGGGGCGGCCAGCAGCCCCAGCAGGGCCAGCATGGGGAACAGCAGCTTGCGCATTTCACTACCTCCTGTCGGCAAACAAGCCGGCCGAATGGGGCATCAGCGCGGCAGGCGGTTGACGAAGCCGACCTGCCAGATCGCCGGCCACTGCCCGGCCGGCGGCAGATAGGACATGCGGGTGACCGACAGATTCTCGATCTCCATGGCAAGGGCCGCCTCCGGCGCCACCCCGGCGAGCGTCAGCGCGGCCCGGATGCTGCCGCCATGGGCAACGCAGACGATCGGCCGGCCGGCATGGGCCGCGGTCAGCCGCTCGACCACCGGGGTGACGCGGCCGATCAGGTCGCGGAAGCTCTCCCCGCCCGGGGCCGGCACGTCCACGCCCGACAGCCAGAGCCGGTGCCGGCCCGGTGAATGGGTGGCATAAGCCTCGTGGCGGACCAGCCCCTGCATCGCGCCCAGATCCTGCTCGCCCAGCCCCGGCTCCACCAGCGCCGGGCCATTGGCCGGATAGCCGGCGGCGATCACCGCCTCGGCCGTCTGGCGGGTACGCATCAGGGCGCTGGTCACCCACACCGCCTCGCGCGGCAGCAGGCGCGACAGCCAGGCAAAGATCTCCGCATCCGAGCAGTCCGCCGGCATGTCCTTGGCGCCATAGACGCGCCCGCCATCGCTGGTGACGGGGGCATGGCGGATCCAGAACCAGTCGGTGCGGCCCATCGCGGTCTCCTTGCGGTCAGGCCCGCGTTATAGGACAACCCGCCGTCATGAGCGACACTCAACCCGACTTCGCCGAGATCACCCGCCTGGTCGAGGAGATGCCCGCGCTCGACCTCGCGGCCCCGCGCCACACGCCGGAGGCGCTGGGCGACTGGCTGGCGGCCCTGCGCGGCGCC
>CAZEQG010000486.1:1583-2588 GCA_964514295.1 uncultured Alphaproteobacteria bacterium | reverse complement strand
CTATCACCGGCTCGGCTGGGCGGCGTTCGAGATGCTGGCGCGCTGGCCCGCCGGCACCGCCGCCGCCGTCTGCGCCCGGGTGGCGGCGGAGACCACCCTGGTGCCCGGCAAGGCGGAGCTGGAGCAGTTGCTGCGCTTCCTGCGCGCCAACGCCCTGGTGGACATGGGCTCGGCCGCCGACCGCGGCGCCTGGACGCGGCAGGCCGAGGCCATGCGGCAGCGGTGGTCGTCGTGGCTGTTGCACAACTACCTGTTCTTCCGCATTCCGCTGGTGCGGCCCGACGGCTTCCTGCGGCGCACCTGGCCGCTGGTGCGGCCGCTGTTCTCGCCCGCCGCCGGCTGGATCATGGCGCTGCTGGCGCTCGTCGCCGTCTATCTGGTGGCGCGCCGGTGGGATGCCTTCGTCCACACCTTCACCCAGTTCGCGAGCCTGCAGGGCCTCGCCTGGATGGGCGTCGCGCTGGTGGTCACCAAGATCCTGCACGAGCTGGGCCACGCCTATACCGCCCACCGCTACGGCTGCCGCGTGCCGACCATGGGCGTCGCCTTCATGGTGCTGTGGCCGGTGCTCTATACCGACACCTCCGACGGCTGGACCCTGACGGAGCGCCGCAAGCGCCTCGCCATCGGCGCGGCCGGGGTGACGGTGGAGCTCTGCGTCGCGGTGCTCGCGACCTTCGTGTGGGCGCTCACCGACGACGGGCCGCTGCGCTCCGCCGCCTTCTTCCTGGCCACGGCGGGGTGGACGGCGTCGCTGGCCATCAACCTCAACCCCTTCATGCGGTTCGACGGCTACTACCTGCTCGCCGACTGGCTGGACGAGCCCAACCTGCAGCCGCGCGCCTTCGCGCTGGGGCGGTGGCGCCTGCGCGAGCTGCTGTTCGGCCTCGGCGATGCGCCGCCGGAGGCGCTGCCGCGCAGCCGCCGCCGGCTGCTGGTGGTCTATGCCTGGGCGACGTGGCTCTACCGGCTGGTGCTGTTCCTCGGCATCGCGCTGCTGGTCTA
>CAZEQG010000486.1:1182-1433 GCA_964514295.1 uncultured Alphaproteobacteria bacterium | reverse complement strand
CTTCGCCACCCTCGGCCTGCTGGCGCTGCTGGCCGCCGTGCTGGTGGTGCCGTGGCGCACCGCCGTGCCGCTGCCGGCGGTCTACGAGGCCGCCCGCAGCCACGAGGTCCACGCGCCGGAGCCGGCCCAGGTGGCGCGGGTGCTGGTGGAGCCCGGGCAGGCGGTGCGGGCGGGCGATCCGCTGGTGGTGCTGACGCAACCGCACGTCGACTTCCAGCTGGCGCTGGCGCGGCTACGCGTGGCGGTGACCC
>CAZEQG010000486.1:0-1172 GCA_964514295.1 uncultured Alphaproteobacteria bacterium | reverse complement strand
GACGATGCGGCGGCCGCCGCGCCGCCGGGAGGAGCCGCTGCTGACCGCCGACCTGCAGACCCAGATGGCGGAGGAGGCCGGGCTGGTCGCCCGCCAGGGCCGCATGACCCTGACGGCGGCGGTGGACGGAATCGCCGCCGACCTGCTGCCCGGCCTGCGCCCCGGCCTGTGGGTAGAGCCGGCGGGCGTGCTGCTGCGGGTGGTGGGGCGCGAGGAGGGCCGCATCGTCGCCTATGCCGGGCAGGACGACCTGCCGCATCTGCAGGCGGGGGCGGCGGCGCGCTTCCACCCCGACGATGCCCTGGCGTCGGCGCTGGACGGCAGTGTGGCGGCGGTGGAGACGGTGAATCGCCCGGTGCTCGACCACGCCATGCTCTCGGCCGACCAGGGCGGCCCCATCGCCGCCCGGCCCGACGCGGACCAGCGCCTGAAGCCGGAACGCTCGGTCTTCCGCGTGACGATCACGCCGGCGGCGGGCGCCATGGCGCCGGAGCAGGTCCGCCGCGGCACCGTCCGCATCGAAGGCCGGCCGGAGAGCCTGGCGGTGCGCTTGTGGCGGGCGGTGGCGGGCGTGCTGATCCGCGAAAGCGGGTTCTGAGCGCCGGATGCGCCGTCGGTCCAGGGGCATTTGGAAGTAGAATATGCCATGACCGGGCTCGACCCGGCCGTCCACGGCGGCATTGGCGTTAGCCGCCTGGAAGCGCCGTTCTCCACGGCTGCCGTTCGTGGAGCCGTGGCTGCCCGGCTCGAGGCCGGGCATGACAAGCTGCTGGAAAGACAGAAGAAATTGTCATGGCCGGACTTGATCCGGCCATCCACGGCGTCTCCGGCGCCGGCCGTTGGCGGCGGCGTTCTCCACGGCTGCCGGTCGTGGGGCCGTGGCTGCCCGGCACGGTGGCCGGGCATGACAAGTTTTTGATATCACAACGATATCGTCAGGCCCGGCACCCTCCCTACCTCCTACCCCACGTCCGCCGCGATCTCGCCGCCGAGTGCCCGCAGGGCCGTGTCGGCGGCGGGGATGAGGGCGGTCATGTGCAGGAAGCCGTGGATGAGCCCCGGGTGCTCCACCAGGCGGGCCGGCACGCCTTCGGCGGTCAGGCGGGCGACCCAGCGGCGGCCGTCGTCGGCCAGCGGGTCGTGGCCGGCGATCACCGCCGTCGCCGGCGGCA
>CAZEQG010000485.1:0-2621 GCA_964514295.1 uncultured Alphaproteobacteria bacterium | reverse complement strand
GTGGCGCCGCTGCGCCCGGCACGCCGCTGGGGGCGCCGGCTCGCCCTTCTGGCCCTGCCGCTGCTGGCGGCGGCGGCCGCGCTTTATGCCTATCTCGCCGGTGGCGGCACGGTTGGCACCGACAACGCCTATGTGAAGGCCGACATCGTCTATCTCTCGACCGATGTGCCGGGCATGGTCGCCGCCGTGGAGGTGGAGGACAACCAGCCGGTGCGGGCGGGCGACACGCTGTTCCGCCTGGACGACGAGCCTTTCCGGATCGCCCTGGAGGCGGCCCGGGCCGAGCTGGGGACGGCGCGCAACGAGATTGCCACCCTCCAGGCCGCCCATCGCCAGAGCCAGGCCCAGCTCGACCAGGCGCGCACCGACCTTGCCTATTACCAGACCAGCTTCGAGCGGCAGCGCGACCTGATCCGCCGCAGCGCCACGACCCAGGCCGCCTATGACCAGGCCAAGCGCGAGCTGGACGCAGCCCGCCAGGGCGTGGTGATCGCCCAGCGCCTGACCGAGGCGGCGCTCGCCCGGCTCGGCGGCAGCGCCGAGGAGCCGATCGAGGCCCATCCGCGCTTCCGCAAGGCCCAGGCCGATGTCGACAAGGCGGCCCGCGATCTGCGCCGGGTGGTGGTGGCCGCCCCGGCCGACGGCATCGTCACCCGCGTCCCGGCCCTCCAGGTCGGTGCCTATCTGGAGGCGGGCGTGCCGGCCTTCAGCCTGGTCGCTGCCGGGCGGGCCTGGATCGAGGCCAACATGAAGGAGACGGACCTGGACGGTGTGGCCGTCGGGGCGGCGGTCAGGGTCACCATCGACAGCTACCCGGGCCGCGTCTGGCAGGGCCGGGTGGCCAGCGTCAGCCCGGCCTCCGGCGCCGAGTTCGCGGTGCTGCCGCCGCAGAATGCCTCGGCCAACTGGGTGAAGGTGGTGCAGCGGGTGCCGGTGCGCATCGAGCTGGAGCCGCTGGCCGGCGCCCCGCCGCTGCGCGCCGGCATGAGCGCCGATGTCGCCATCGAGACCGGAAGGCGGCGCAGCCTTGCCGGGCTGCTGGGCGAGATCCGGCGGGCGGCCGGGCTGTAGCCGGTGGCGCGCCCAGAGCATGCCGGCATCGTCACGCTCTGCGTGATGCTCGCCACCATCATGCAGGCCCTCGACACCACCATCGCCAATGTCGCGCTGCCCTACATGCAGGGCAACCTGTCGACCACGCAGGACCAGGTGAACTGGGTCCTCACCTCCTACATCGTGTCGGCCGCCATCATGATGCCGGTCACCGGCTATCTGGCCGCGCGCTTCGGACGCCGGCGGCTGTTCCTGGTGACGGTCGCCGGCTTCACCGCCACCTCCATGCTGTGCGGGCTGGCCGGCTCGATCGAGCAGATGGTGGTGTTCCGCCTGCTGCAGGGCGTGTTCGGGGCGCCGCTGGTGCCGCTGTCGCAGGCGGTGCTGCTCGACAGCCACCCGCGCGAGAAGCAGGGCGCGGCGATGGCGATGTGGGGGGTGGGGGTGATGATCGGCCCGATCCTGGGGCCAACGCTCGGCGGCTGGCTGACCGAGAATTATGGCTGGCGCTGGGTGTTCTACATCAACCTGCCGGTCGGCATCCTGGCCTTCATCGGCCTGTCGACCTTCCTTGCCGAATCGCGGACCAGCCGCACCGGCTTCGACTGGCTGGGCTTCCTCATCCTCGGCACGGCGATCGGCGCGCTCCAGATGATGCTCGACCGCGGCGAGCATCTGGACTGGTTCGCCTCGGCCGAGATCCGGTTCGAGGCGGCGCTGTCGGCCATCGCCTTCTGCGTGTTCCTGATCCACATGGCAACCGCCCGCCGCCCCTTCATCGACCCGCGCCTGTTCCGCGACCGCAATTTCAGCGCCGGGCTGGTGTTCATCTTCGTGGTCGGCATCATCCTGCTGGCCACCCTGGCGCTGATGACGCCCTATCTGCAGCACCTGATGGGCTATCCGGTGGTGACGGCGGGGATGGCGCTGGCCCCGCGCGGGGTTGGCACCATGCTCGGCATGCTGCTGGTCGGCCGGCTGATCGAGCATGCCGACCCGCGCTGGGTGGTGCTCACCGGGCTCTGCCTCACCGTTGCCGTGCTGTGGCAGATGTCGGGCTATACGCCTGCCGTATCCACCCGCACGGTGATGCTCCATGGCCTGGTGCAGGGTTTCGGGCTCGGCCTCATCTTCGTGCCGCTGTCGACCGTCACCTTCTCCACCCTGACGCCGGAGCTGCGCACGCAAGGCACCGCCCTGTTCAGCCTGATGCGGAACCTGGGCTCAAGCATCGGCATCTCGCTGGTGATCTTCCTGCTGACCCGGAACACGCAGGCCATGCATGCGGAACTGACCGCCCATGTCACCCCATTCAGCCAGGCGCTGCGCAGCGGTGCCGCGGCCGGGATCTGGGACCTGTCGACGGCGGCGGGCCGGCTGGCGCTGAATGCCGAGATCACCCGGCAGGCGGCCATCATCGCCTATGCCAACGATTTCCGCCTGATGATGCTGGTGGCGATGGCGGCGATGCCGCTGGTCCTGCTGCTGCGCCGGCCGCCACGCCGGCCGGCCGCCTAAGGCGGGGCGCCGCCACCCTCGGCCGCCTCAGCCAGCAGGCGGCGGGCCTG
>CAZEQG010000484.1:0-2623 GCA_964514295.1 uncultured Alphaproteobacteria bacterium | reverse complement strand
CGCGGATGGCGACGGCGACGGCGGCCACGCCTGGCTCCGCCTCCTCCTCGGCCACCGCGAAGCCGCGCCGGCGGACATCTGCCAGGTCGGCCAGCAGCCCCTGCAGGGTGACCAGCGCGCGCGGGCCGAGCGGGGCGGCCCGCGGATCGCCCAGCCCCTCGGCAAGGGCGATGCGGGATGCCTCCTCCTCGCTCAGTGTCGCCAGCCACGCCTTGCCGTTGGCGGTGGCGTAGCTGACGATCGGCTGGCCCATGGAGGGCTGGTAGACGAGGCCGGGCGGCGCGCCCTGGGCGCTGCCGATCCACACCAGCCGGTCACGGTCGAGCACGGTCAGCCGCACCAGTTCCCGGGTCTCGCGGGCCAGCCGCTCCAGGATGCCCTGCGTGGCGTCGGCGATGCCGGCCGATTGCAGATAGCGCTGGCCGAGCACCGCCAGGCGCAGGGTCAGCCGGTAATGGTCGGTGGCCGCGTCCTGCTCCACCCAGCCTTCGGTCGCCAGGTGGTCGAGCAGGCGCTGCATGCTGGATTTCGGCATGTCGAGCGCCACTGCCAGATCGGTCAGCCGCGCCCCCCTGGCCTGATCGGCCAGCAGGCCGAGCAGTTCCAGGCAGTGCGAAAGCTGGGACTTGACCACGCGCATGTTGTCGGTACACAGTTCCATCAAGAACGGCGTTCAGTTTGCATGAAGGCCGGCTGAGGTCAACAGGCCGCTTGGGGAAGGGACGAGGGGGAATGCAGGGCTGGGCGAAGAGCCTGATGGCGCGGCTGCGCGGCGCCGCCAGGGTGGCGGGCGCGCTGCTGCTGTTCCTGGCCTTCTGGGAGGTGGCGGCCTGGCTGGCCGAGGCGCCGGCCTACATCCTGCCCGCCCCCAGCGAGATCATGGCCGAGCTGGCGGCCCGCCGGGCGCAGTATGCCAGCGCCGCCGCCTTCACCGTGCAGCCGATGCTGATCGGCTTTGCGATCGCCGTGGTGGTGGGCATCGCGCTGGCGCTGATGGTGGCCTTCTCGCGGGCGATGGAGAGCACGGTCTATCCGCTGCTGGTGTTCTTCCAGATCGTGCCGAAGATCGCGGTGGCACCGCTGTTCATCATCTGGTTCGGCTTCGGGCTGACGCCGAAGGTGCTGCTGGTGTTTCTGCTGTCCTTCTTCCCGGTGGTGGTCTCGGCCATCACCGCCTTCCGTTCGGTCGACCCCGACATCATGGACCTTGCGCGCTCGACCGGTGCCGGGCGCTGGCGCACCTTCTTCATGGTGCAGGTGCCGCATGCGCTGCCGACCCTGTTCACCGGCATCAAGGTGGCGGCCGCCCTGTCGGCCACGGCGGCGGTGGTGGCGGAGTTCGTGGCCTCCGACCGCGGCCTCGGCTACCTGCTGCTGGAGGCGAACGGCAACCTCAACACCTCGATGGCCTTCGGCGCGGTGTTCGCGCTGACCGCGCTGGGCTTTGCGCTCTATGCGGCGGTCGAGATAACCGAGCAGCTCGTCATCCCCTGGCACGTCTCCCAGCGCGGCCATGGCGATGCCGGCGGACCGATCTGAACCAACAGGAGGAACGACCATGAAGAAGACGCTTTTGACCCTGGCGGCAGGGGCTGTCCTGTTCGCCGCCGCCCCCGCCCTGGCGCAGGAGAAGGCGAGCCTCAGGCTGAACTGGCTGCTCTACGGCTTCCACACGCCCTTCCATCTCGGCGTCGAGCGCGGCTACTACAAGGCCGAGGGCATTGACCTGGAGATCGGCGAGGGCCAGGGTTCGGCCCGCGCGGTGCAGATCATCGGCGCCAAGGGCGACACCTTCGGGCTGTCGGACGGCGGCAGCATCATCAACGGCATTTCCCGTGGCGCGCCGATCAAGGCGGTCATGGGCATCATGAACACCACGCCCTTTGCCATCATCGCGCGCGCCGATTCGGGCATCAAGTCGCTGAAGGACTTCGAGGGCCGCACCATCGCCGCCACCGCGGGCGAGGCCGGGCTGGTGATCTTTCCGGCGCTGATCAAGGCGAATGGCCTCGACCAGGCGAAGCTCAACTTCCTGCGCGTCGACGGCCCGACCAAGCTGGTCTCGGTGCTGGAGAAGCGGGCCGACGCCCTGCTCGGCGGTTCGGAGAACCAGGTCTTCATCCTGGAGCAGCGCGGCGTCGCACCGGCGGTGTTCAACTATGCCGATTATGGCGTCAACACCATGGGCCTTGCCATCCATGTCCATGCCGACACGCTGAAGGACAAGCCGAGGCTGGTCGAAGGCTTCATCCGCGCCACCCGCAAGGCGTTCGAGGCCGGCGAGAAGGAGCCCGATGCGGCGATTGCCGCCGGCATGAAGGTGAAGCCCGACATGGACCGGGAGCTGTCGAAGAAGCAGCTCCTGGCCGGGCTGAAGCTGGTCCGCTCCAAGGCCGCGCCGACGGCGCCGATCGGCTACATGCCGCCGGCCGACTGGCAGATGACGGTCGACCTGATGAAGGAATACCAGGACCTGAAGACCGACCTGCCGGTCACCGCCTTCTTCACCAACGACCTGCTGCCGAAGTGATGCGCTATCGCGGGCGCAGCGCGATCGTCACCGGCGGGGCGGCGGGCATCGGCCTTGCCATCGCCCGCCGGCTGGCGGCCGAGGGCGGCCGCG
>CAZEQG010000483.1:275-2628 GCA_964514295.1 uncultured Alphaproteobacteria bacterium | reverse complement strand
CGGCCCGGCCGGCGCGGCGGCCGGGGCCGGGTCAGGCGGGGGTGGCCGCCGCGCCATCAATCGACCCAATAGACCTCGGTCAGGTCGTTGGCCGGGATCGGCACATTGTCCCACATGCCCTTCAGCTTGGCGTTCCAGACCCCGAGCTTGGGCAGCATGAACATGAACACGTTCACCGAATCATCGGCCAGCATGCGCTGGGCCTGCTGGTAGAGGCCGTTGCGCACGCCGTCGTCGCGCTCCTCGGCGGCCTTGCGGATCAGCTCCTTGAAGGCCGGGTTGTCGTAGTTGAAGTAATAGGTGTCGCGGGCATAGATGCCGATGTCGAGCGGCTCGGTATGGCTGACGATGGTCAGGTCATAGTCGGTGCGGCGGAACACCTGGTCCAGCCACTGCGCCCATTCCAGGGGCTGTATGGTGGCCTGGATGCCGACCTCCTGCAGCATCGCCGCCACCAGCTCGCCGCCGCGCCTTGCATAGGCCGGCGGCGGCAGGCGCAGGGTGACCTGCAGGTTCTCCACGCCGGCATCCTTCAGCAGGCGCCTCGAGGTGGCGGGGTCATACTTGTAGAGGTCGACCAGATCGATATAGGCCGGGTGCGAGGGCGAGAAATGGCTGCCGATCGGCGTGCCGAAGCCGTTCATCGCCCCTTCGATGATCGCCCGCTTGTCGACCGCATGCGCGATCGCCCGGCGCACGCGCACATCGTCGAAGGGCTTCTTCTTGTTGTTCATGGCGAGGATCGTCTCGCCCTCGGTATTGCCGATCGACACGGTGAAGCGCGGGTCCTTGCGGAACTGGTCGATCGATTCCGAGGCGCCGATGTTCGGCATGGCGTCGATGTCGCCGGCCCGCAGCGCCGCCACCTGGGCCTGGGGATCGGGGATGATCCGGAAGGTGGCCTTGGCCAGCCTGATGTTCGCGGCGTTCCAGTGGGCCGGATACTTCTCCATCTCGATCCGATCGCCCTTGGACCAGCGGGTGAACTTGAAGGGACCGGTGCCGACCGGATTGGTCTTGGCATCCCCGGCCGACTTCTCCGACATCACCACCGCATCGCCCCAGCCCATGTTGTAGAGGAACAGGCCGGTCGGCCGCTTCAGCCGCACCACCACGGTGGCCGGATCGGGGGTGTCGACGGCGTCGATCGGCTCGAAGAGCTGCTTTTGGGCGTTGGTGCTGTCGGGCGCCATCGCGCGCTTCAGGCTGAAGGCGACGTCGGCCGAGGTGAAGGGCGTGCCGTCGTGGAAGGTCACCCCCTTGCGCAGCGTGAAGGTGTAGGTCAGCCCGTCGGGCGAGACGGTCCAGCTTTCGGCGAGCGCGGGCTTGACCGCGCTGTTGCGGTCGATCCGGGTCAGCCCCTCGAAGATGTTGGCGTAGGTCACCTCGCGGATGGCCGCGGCGGCGCCGGCGGTGGGGTCGAGATGCGGCGGCTCCAGCACCATGCCCAGCACCAGGCTGTCCTTCGCCGCCCAGGCCGGCGACAGCGCCATGCCCGCAAACACGACGGCCAGGAGTGCCGTCCGCTTCGCCGATCCCGTCATGACACATTCCCTTCTTGGCACCATTGCCGGTATCCAGGATAGCGGCCCAGCCCGGTCGCCGCATAGACCCCGCGCGCAACCGCACGGGCCAGGCAGTCGGCCGCCATGGCCCCCACCAGCGCCAGCTCGCCCATGCCCGACAGCGGCCTTTCCCCGGTCGCCACGGCGAACACCACATCGCCGTCGAGGGGCGTGTGCACCGGGCGGATGGCGCGCGCCAGCCCGTCCTGCGCCATCACCGCCAGCCGCCGGCACTCCGCCTTGGTCAGCGCCAGGTTGGTGGCGACGATGGCGATGGTGGTGTTGGAGGGGGCGCTGTCGGCCGGCATCAGATGGGCCGGCAGATCGGCCGGCGGCGGCCCGCGATAGCCATCGGGCCGGGCGCCGCCGAACTCGCCATCGATCTCGAAGGGCCAGGCCCAGAAGGCGCGGCTGCCGGGCATCACCACGCCGCCCATGCTGTTCACCGCCACCAGGGCGCCGACACCCCGGCCGGCGGAATCGAAGGCCGAGGCGCTGCCGAGCCCGCCCTTCAGCGTTCCGGCCTTGGCGCCGAGCCCGGCCCCGGCATTGCCGAGGGCGAAGTCCGGCCCGGCGGCGTCGAGGGCGGCGAGGCCGAGGGCGCGGAAGGGCGGCTCCGCCCAGCCCTTGTTGCCGCCATTGGCGAGATCGAACAGGATGGCGGCCGGCACGATCGGCACGCGAAAGCCGCGCAGCTCGAAGCCGCGCCCCCGGCGCGCCAGCCCCTGCATCACCCCGTCCGCCGCGGCGAGCCCGAAGGCCGAGCCGCCCGACAGCACCAGGGCATC
>CAZEQG010000483.1:0-238 GCA_964514295.1 uncultured Alphaproteobacteria bacterium | reverse complement strand
GGCGGTCTCGCGCACCCCCGGCCCGCCGCCGCGGATGTCGCAGGAGGCCACGACGGGAGACTGCGGCAGCAGCACCGTGGTGCCGCTCCAGGCCGCATGGTCCTCGGCATTGCCGACGCCGAGGCCGGGGATGTCGGTGATCAGGTTGCGCGGGCCAGGGCGCATCTCAGGCCGCCCGCGCCAGCGCCGGGCGGACCAGCGCGGCGGCACGGCGCAGCGTCTCGATGCCGGCGCCGGG
>CAZEQG010000482.1:0-2636 GCA_964514295.1 uncultured Alphaproteobacteria bacterium | reverse complement strand
GCCAGGGCCACGCGCTGGCGCTGGCCGCCCGACATCTGCAGCGGGCGGCGGTCGCCCAGCCCCTCCAGATGCACCAGCGCCAGCGCCTCGGCCACGCGGCGGGCCACCTCCGGCCCGGGCACATGGCGCATCTTGAGCCCGAAGGCCACGTTCTCGGCCGCGGTCATGTGCGGGAACAGGGCATAGTCCTGAAACACCATGCCAAGGTCGCGCCGGAAGGGCGGCTCTTCCTCCACCGCCCGGCCGGCCAGCAGGATGTGCCCGCCATCGGGCGCGAGGAAGCCGGCGATCATGTTCAGCGTGGTGGTCTTCCCGCAGCCCGATGGTCCCAGCAGGGTCACGAACTCGCCGGGGGCCACGGCAAGGTCGATGCCGGCAACCGCGGTGTGGGCGCCGAAGCGCTTGACCAGACCCTTCAGTTCCAGTGCCGCGTCAGCCACGTCCCTGCTCCTGGTATAGGAAGTTTCCGATGCCGACGAAGCGGCCGAGGATGGCGATCAGCACCAAGGGGATCAGCAGCGAGATGATCGACAGCGCCGCCAGGGTCGGCGCGAAGCCGAAATCCAGGAAGGACATGATCGCCACCGTCAGCGGCCGTTCGCCGGGCTTGGCCAGGAACAGCGACAGGTTGATGTCGGCGAAGGAATGGATGAAGGCGAAGGCCATGCCGGCGAAGATGCCGGGCATCGCCAGCGGCAGGGTGACATGGCGCAGCACGGCGAGCGGCCGGGCGCCAAGCCCGGCCGCCGCCGTCTCCAGATTGGCCGGCATGGTGGCGAGGCTGACCGCCACGGTGCGCACGCTGAAGGGCAGGCAGATCACCACATGGCCGATCAGCAGCGCCCAGAAGCCGATGGCCTGCGGGTAGCCGGCCAGTGTCAGGATCTGCAGCAGCGCGATGCCGGTGACCAGCGTCGGCAGGATCAGCGGCCCCAGCGTCACGGCGTGGATGATCGCCCGGCCGGGGAAGCGGTGGCGGTGCAGGGCAAAGGCCAGCGGCACGCCGACCACGGTCGACACCAGCGCCGTCACCACCGCCAGTTCCAGGCTGAACAGCAGTGGCTGGAACCATTGCGGGGCAAAGGCCTCGCCCCACCAGCGCAGGGTGAAGCCGCGCGGCGGGAAGAAGGAGCGGTTGGTGGCATTGAAGGACACCGCCGTGGTGATCAGGATCGGCCCCAGGATGAAGGCATAGATCGCCGCCACCAGCAGGGTGAGGCCGGTCCACGGGGTGATGCGGCGGCGGCTCATGCCGCACTCCGCCGGCCGCCGAGGGCCGATGTCAGGATCAGGAGCGCGATCGCGCTGACCAGCAGGATCGCCCCCAGGGCCGAGCCCAGCGCCCAGTCCAGCAGCACCACCATGAAGTTGCGGATCAGCGTCGCCATCACCTCGGTCGCCGGCCCGCCCAGGATCGCCGGCGTGGCATAGGCGCTGATGGCGATGGCGAAGGACAAAAGGAAGCCGCCGATGATGCCGGGCATGCTGAGCGGCAGGGTGACGGCAAGGAAGGTGCGGGTGCGGCTCGCCCCCAGCCCCATCGCCGCCCGCTCCAGGTTCGGCGGCAGCCCGTTCAGCGCCGTCATGATGGTCAGCACGCCATAGGGCAGCAGCGCATGGGCAAGCCCCACCACGATCGCGGCGGTCGATGGCAGCATCACCAGCGGCCGGTCGGTAAGCCCGGTGGCCAGGAACAGCGTGTTCAGCGCCCCTTCGCGGTTCAGCACCACCCACCAGCCATAGGTGCGCACGATCACGCTGGCCAAGAGCGGGGCGAGCGACAGCGCGATCAGCAGGTTGCGCCAGCGGCTGGTGGTGCGCACCAGGAAATAGGCCAGCGGGAAGGCGAGCACCACCACCAGCACCCCAGTCGCCAGCCCGACCACGAAGGTGCGGATGATGGCGTTGTAGTAGAGGGGGCGGGTCAGGAGGGTGCGGAAATTGTCGAGCGTCCACCCGCCGGTCGGCATCATGCCGTCCGATTCCAGGAACCCCGCCGACATCAGGAAGCCCGTCGGCAGCACGAAGAAGGCGAGCAGGAAGGCAAAGGGCGGCCCCGCCAGCAGCAGGATCACCCAGCGCCGCCTGGTCTCCGCCGCCGTCACCCGCCACCCCCAAGGCCGCACCGGCGGTGGTGCGCCTCATGGTTCGACGGGCTCACCATGAGGCGACTGGGAAGGCGCTGTTCCTGGCTGAAGCTGCTGCCATCCCTCCACTCCGCCTCACCCTGAGCCCGTCGAAGGGCGAGGCGGCCGCACCGGCGGTGGTGCGCCTCATGGTTCGACGGGCTCACCATGAGGCGACTGGAGGGGCCGCGTTCATTGCTGAAGCTGCCCCCACCTCTCCACTCCGCCTCACCCTGAGCCCGTCGAAGGGCGAGGCGGCCGCACGGACGGTGCCGCGCCTCATGGTTCGACGGGCTCACCATGAGGCGACTGGGGGGATGGTGTTCCTGGCTGAAGCTGCCCCCACCCCTCCATTCCGCCTCACCCTGAGCCCGTCGAAGGGGGAGGCGGCCGCGCGGACGGTGCCGCGCCTCATGGTTCGACGGGCTCACCTTGAGGCGACTGGAGGGGCGGTATTCCTGGCTGAAGCTGCCCCCACCCCTCCATTCCGCCTCACCCTGAGCCCGTCGA
>CAZEQG010000481.1:2373-2652 GCA_964514295.1 uncultured Alphaproteobacteria bacterium | reverse complement strand
AATGGCGCGGGCCGCGGCCTCGGCACTGCCGTCGCCGCTGGCATCGTCGACCAGCACCAGTTCGGCCGGCGGCAGGCGCTGGCGCGCCACCGCCGCCAGCGCCCGGTCGAGGAAGGGGCCGGGGCGGTACAGCGGCACGATGACGGCAACCTGGTGCATGGCGCCATTATGGCCGGGCCGGCGCCCTTCACAAAGCCTGCCCGGAAGGCTAGACAGCGGGCTTGATGACATCCTCCCTGCTTCACCCCGTGATCCTGTCGGGCGGCGCCGGCACCCGGC
>CAZEQG010000481.1:0-2363 GCA_964514295.1 uncultured Alphaproteobacteria bacterium | reverse complement strand
GTGGCCAGCCAGCCGCGCGCAGTACCCCAAGCTGTTCCTGCCGCTGACCGGGCCGAGCAGCCTGCTGCAGGAGACCGTGCGCCGGGTGGCCGACGGCGCCCGCTTCGCCCCGCCGCTGCTGATCTGCAACGCCGAGCACCGCTTCGCGGTGGCCGACCAGCTCCGCCAGATCGGCATCGCCCCGCGCGACCTGATCCTGGAGCCGGCGCCGCGCTCGACCGCGCCGGCCCTGGCGGTGGCCGCCCTGCGCCTGGCCGAGGAGGATCCGCAGGCGCTGATGCTGTCGCTGCATGCCGACCACCTGATCGGCGACGCCGCCGCCTTCCGCGCCGGGCTGTTCGCCGGGGTGGCGGCGGCCCGGGCCGGGCGCATCGTCACCTTCGGCATCACCCCGTCGCGGCCGGAAACGGGATACGGCTATATCCGGCCGGGCGTGCCGCTGGCCGAGGCGCCGGCGCTGGCCGTCGATGCCTTCGTGGAGAAGCCCGATGCCGGGCGCGCCGCTGCCTTCCTGGCCAGCGGCCATCTGTGGAATGCCGGCATTTTCCTGGTCGAGGCCCGGGTGCTGCTGGAGGAGATGGGCCGCCATGCCCCGGCGGTGCTGGAGGCGGCGCGCCTCGCCCTCAAGGGCGCGCGCCGCGACATCGACTTCGTGCGGCTCGACGGGCTGGCCTTCGCGCAGGCACCGGCGGTCGCCATCGACGTTGCGGTAATGGAACGGACGGCGCTGGCCGCCGTGGTGCCGATCGATCCGGGCTGGAGTGACATCGGCTCCTGGGCCGCGCTGTGGCTGGCGGCCGAGAAGGACGCGGCAGGCATCGCCGGGCGCGGCGACGTGCTGGCGATCGACAGCGCCGACAGCTACCTTGCCAGCGATGGCCGGCTGGTGGTGGCGGTCGGCGTGCGCGACCTGGTGGTGGTGGCAACCCCGGACGCGGTGCTGGTGGCCGGGCGCGAGCGGGCGGAGGCGGGCAAGGAGGCGGTGGAGGCGCTGCGCCGGGCCGGCCGGCTGGAAGTCGAATCCTACCCCGTGGTGTTCCGGCCCTGGGGCCAGTTCCGCAGCATCGATTCCGGCCCGGGCTACCAGGTGAAGCGGCTGGTGGTGCAGCCGGGCGGGCGGCTGTCGCTGCAGCTCCATCACCGCCGCACCGAGCATTGGGTGGTGGTGGATGGGCTGGCGCGGGTGACAACTGGGCAGCTTGTCAGGGTGCTGGAGCCCGGCCAGTCGGTCATGGTGCCGCGCGGCACGCCGCACCGGCTGGAGAATGCCGGTGCGGCGCCCCTGGTGCTGATCGAGGTGCAGTCGGGAGACTATCTTGGCGAGGACGACATCGTGAGGCTGGACGACGCCTATGGCCGAGGCTGAGCCGATGCCAGAGGCCGGGGCGGAGGCGAAGGCCGCCCGGCCGCCCCGGCAGCGCCTGACGGTCGGGGTCTACATCCCCTGCTACAACGCCTCCCGCTACATCGGCTTTGCCATCGCCAGCCTGCTGGCGCAGCGCCGCCGGCCCGACCGCATCATCGTGGTCGATGACGGCAGCACGGACGATTCGGTCGCGATCGCCAGCCGGTTTCCCGTCCAGGTGGTGTGCCACCAGCGCAACCGCGGCCTGTCGGCCGCGCGCAACACCGGGATCGAGCACCTGAAGACCGACGTGGTCGCCTCGATCGATGCCGACTGCGTCGCCCATCCCGACTGGCTTGCCAGGCTGATGGCGCTGCTGGAGCTGAACCCGCATCTGATGGGCGTGGCCGGGCGGCTCGACGAATGGGAGAACACCGTGCTGGCCGACCGCTGGCGGGCCCGCCACCTGCTGCAGCACTGGGGGGAGGAGCGCGTGGTCAACCCGCGCTTCCTGTTCGGGGCCAACACGCTGTACCGGCGCAGCCACCTGCTGGCGCTGCGCGGCTATCAGGCCGCCTTCCGCACCAACGGCGAGGATTACGACCTCAGCCGCCGGATGATGAAGGAGTTTCCCAAGCAGTTCCTGCTCTACGAACCGGCCGCCCGGGTCCATCACCTGCGCCGGGACACCATCGCTTCGGTGGTGAACAACCAGTGGCGCTACCTGCATTTCCCGCGCGCGGTCTACCACCCCTCGCCCGACCTGAAGGACCTGTGGCTGCACACCAGGGCCGTGCTGCTGTACCTGTGGAAGGACCGGGTGCTGCGCGACCTGCGGGACCGGCAGTGGCGCTTTGCCGCGATCAGCGCCTATGCGCTGTGCTATTCGGCCTGGATGCAGGTGGCCGCCTACCGCCGCCGCAAGCGCCGGGAGCGCGAGATCGCGGCCGACGCCGCGGCGATCCGCCAGGGCGTCGCCGAAAGCCGGCAGGCACCGCCGCCACCGCCGCCGGAGGAG
>CAZEQG010000480.1:0-2656 GCA_964514295.1 uncultured Alphaproteobacteria bacterium | reverse complement strand
GCGGCTCGGGCGCGCGTGTCGGCGGCTGGCTGCGGGCGGCATTGGCCTGGCGCACCGCGGCCTGGAACACCTCGGCCCGCTCCGGCGCCAGTTCGAAGACAAGCTGCCAGGGGCCGCCGCCGCGCGGCTCCATCCAGTAGGTCTCGCGCACCGTCGCGGCCGCCCCCAGATCCATCACGATGCGCGACACGCCGGGCTGGAAACGGCCGAAGCGCAGCCCCTGCAGCAGCCCGACCTGGCGCGGCACCGCCTTCGCCTCGACCGCGATCTCGGGCAGATCCACCACCATCCGGTAGGGGTCGGTCAGCGGAAACAGGCGCAGATCCAGGCGCCGGCTGAAGTCGAGCACAAGGCGCGTGTGGCCCGCGGCGGCCGTGGCATGCACGCCCGACAGCACCGCTTCCGCGGCGGCGGCCGGCCCCAGCCAGACCAGCAGCCCGATGAAAGTCAGCAATCTCAACATGCAAGCCACAATGCTTCAGGTATCGTTGCATATTCCATGGAATAGCGCCTTGAATCAACCTGGAATCCAAGCTCGGCCGGACAGTTCGGCGGTGGCTCGGAATGATCATTGTGCAAAGCGGCGACGGGTCCTATGTTATCGCTGCGGTGACCTGGGAATCCTGGGGACCGGACGATCGCCGGGCGGGGACCCGCGATGGGCCGCTCCCGATCCTTCCACGGCACGCAAAGAACCCCCGGAGAGTTCCGCCCGGCGTGTCGCGCCGACGGGACGGGTGGGCGGCCGTCCTGGCTCGGCGCGCGGTTTCGTGCCTTGCCGTTCGACGGCAGCCATCGCCCCTCCGGCCCCGATAACCGACGCGCCGCCGCACCTTCGCGGTGCGGCAAGGCCGCGCTGGAGTACGCAAGATGACAAAGCGCATGCTGATCGACGCCACCCATGCGGAGGAGACCCGGGTGGTGGTCCTCAGTGGCAACCGCCTTGAGGAATTCGACTACGAGACCTCGACCAAGAAGCAGATCAAGGGAAACATCTACCTGGCCCGGGTGACAAGGGTGGAACCGTCGCTGCAGGCGGCTTTCGTGGAATATGGCGGCAACCGCCACGGCTTCCTGGCCTTCGGCGAAATCCATCCCGACTACTACCGCATCCCGGTCGAGGACCGGCAGGCCCTGGCCCAGGCCGATGCCGACAGCGAGCCGGTGGCCGGCGAGGGCGGCGACGGCGAGGGCTCGGTCGAGACCCTGGGCGGCGACGAGATCGAGGAGGTGCAGCGCCGGCCGCGCCTGGCCCGTCAGTACAAGATCCAGGAGGTGATCAAGCGCCGGCAGATCCTGCTGGTGCAGGTGGTCAAGGAAGAGCGCGGCACCAAGGGGGCGGCCCTCACCACCTATCTGTCGCTCGCCGGGCGCTATTGCGTGCTGATGCCCAACACCGCGCGTGGCGGCGGCGTCAGCCGCAAGATCACCAGCGCGACCGACCGCAAGCGCCTGAAGTCGATCGTGGAAGACATCGAGGTGCCCGACGGCATGGGCGTGATCGTGCGCACCGCCGGGATGGAGCGCTCGAAGGCCGAGATCCGCCGCGACTTCGACTATCTCCTGCGGCTGTGGGAGGAGATCCGCGAGCGCACCCTGCAGGCCACGGCCCCCGCCCTCATCCACGAGGAGGGGAACCTGATCATGCGCGCGATCCGCGACCTCTACGCGCGCGACATCGAGGAAGTCCTGGTCGAGGGCGACGACGCCTATCGCCTGGCCAAGGACTTCATGAAGATGCTGATGCCGAGCCACGCCAAGCGCGTGCAGCCCTACCGGGATCCGGCCGGGGTGCCGATCCTGCAGCGCTACCAGGTGGAAAGCCAGCTCGACGCGATCCAGACCACCTCGGTGCAGCTGCGCAGCGGCGGCTACATCGTGATCAACCCGACCGAGGCGCTGGTCGCGATCGACGTCAACTCCGGCCGCGCCACGCGCGAGCGCCACATCGAGGAGACGGCGCTCAAGACCAATCTGGAAGCGGCCGACGAGATCGCCCGCCAGCTTCGCCTGCGCGACCTCGCCGGGCTGATCGTGATCGACTTCATCGACATGGAGGAGACGCGCCACCAGGGCCAGGTCGAGCGCCGCCTGAAAGAGGCGATGAAGAACGACCGGGCGCGCATCCAGATCGGCCGGATCAGCCCCTTCGGCCTGCTTGAGCTGTCGCGCCAGCGCCTGCGGCCCAGCCTGCTGGAGACGAACTCCCATGTCTGCCCGCATTGCGGCGGCACCGGCTATGTCCGTTCGGTGGAATCGACGGCACTCCAGGTTCTGCGCGCGATCGAGGAGGAGGGGCTGAAGTACCGCGCGGCCGAGATCGTGGTGTCGGTGCCGACCCAGGTCGCGCTCTACATCCTGAACCAGAAGCGCCAGGCGCTGGCGGCGATCGAGGCCCGCTACGGCCTCCACGCCGTGATCGCCGCCGACGACACGCTGATCCCCCCGAACCACCGCCTGGAACGCACGCGGCCGCGGGTCGACGCGCCGCCCCCCGTGCAGCAGCTTCCCGCCCCGGCCAGCATGGCCGAAGAGCCGGAGGAGGAGGAGATCGAGGCCGAGGATGGCGAGGAGGCGGTGGAAGCCGCCGCCGAGCCGCGCCGCCGGACGGCGGCGCCGAACGAGGCGGAGAGTGACGAGGAGCGGCGCCGGCGCC
>CAZEQG010000479.1:0-2667 GCA_964514295.1 uncultured Alphaproteobacteria bacterium | reverse complement strand
CAGCGCGCGGCAAAGGCGCAGCCCGCCGGGTAGTGCCGCGGCTCCGGCACGGTGCCGGGGATGGCATAGAGGCTGCGCCCCCGCCGCCCCGGATCGGGCAGGGCCGCAAACAGGGCCCTGGTATAGGGATGGGCGGGGCGGCCGAAGATGGCCTCGGCCGGGCCGCTCTCCACGATCTCCCCGGCATACATCACCGCCACCTCGGCGCAGGTCTCCGCGATCACCCCGAGGTCGTGGGAGATCAGCAGCAGGGCCATGCCGTCATCGGCCACCAGGTCGGCGATGAGGTCGAGGATGGCGGCCTGCACCGTCACGTCCAGCGCCGTGGTCGGCTCGTCGGCGATCAGCAGGTCGGGGGCGCAGGCAAGGGCGATCGCGATCATCACGCGCTGCCGCTGGCCGCCCGACAGCTCGTGCGGATAGGCATCGATCCGCCGCCCGGCATCGGGCAGCCGCACCTTGTCCATCAGGCGCAGCGCCTCGGCCCTGGCGGCGGCGGCGCCAAGGCCGCGATGCTTGACCAGCGGCTCGGCGATCTGCCGGCCGACCCGGCGCACCGGGTTCAGCGCCGTCATCGGCTCCTGGAACACCATGGCCATGCGGTTTCCGCGCAGCGTACACAGCGCCGCCTCGTCGAGCCCGACCAGCTCGCGCCCGTCCAGGCGGATGCTGCCGGAAAGCCGGAAGGCCGGCGGCTGCAGCCCGATCAGCGACAGCGCCGTCACCGACTTGCCGCAGCCCGATTCGCCGACGATGCCGAGGGTGCCGCCGCGCGCCAGCGAAAAGCCGATGCCGCGCACCACCGGAACGCCCCCGGCCGACAGCGCCAGCCCCTCCACCGCCAGGAGGCTCATCGCGCCCGCCTCAGGCGCGGGTCCAGCAGATCGCGCAGCCCGTCGCCCAGCAGGTTGAGGCCCAGCACCGCCACCGCGATCGCCAGCCCCGGGAAGATCGCGAGCCACGGCGCCCGGTCGAGATAGGTCTGGCTCTCGAACAGCATCTTGCCCCAGCTCGGGCTGGGCGGCTGCAGGCCGAGGCCAAGATAGCTCAGCCCCGCCTCCGCCAGGATCGCCAGGGCGAGCTGGATGGTGGCCTGCACCACCAGGACGCCGGTGATGTTCGGCAGCACATGCTCGGCAGCGATGCGCAGGCTGCCCTTGCCGGCGGCCCGCGCGGCCAGCACGAAGTCGCGGGCGAAGACCTGGAGGGCGGCCGCCCGGGTCAGCCGGGCGAAGACCGGGATGTTGAACACGCCGATCGCCACCACCGCAGTGCTGGCGCCGGGGCCGACCGCCGCCGACAGCATCACCGCCGACAGCACCGCCGGAAAGGCGAAGGTGAAATCCGACAGCCGCATCACCGCCTCGTCGGTCCAGCCGCGCCGGGCCGCCGCCAGCAGGCCGAGACAGACGCCGCCAATGAGGCCGATCGCCACCGCGGCAAGCGCGATGGTCAGCGAGTTCCAGGCCCCGGCCATCAGCATCGACAGCACGTCGCGCCCGAAGGGGTCGCTGCCGAACAGGAACTCGCCGAAGGGCGGCTTCAGCCGGTCGCGGACACGGATGCCGGCCGGCGGCCGCGGCGTCCAGACGAGCGACAGCAGCGCCGTGCCGACGACCAGCGTGGTCAGCGCCCCGCCCAACCACAGCGCGGGATGGCGCAGCGCCCTCACCTTGCCGCCCGGAGCCGCGGATCGAGCGCGGCATAGATCAGGTCCACGACGAAGTTCACGCTGACTGATATCGCCGCCAGCAGCACCACCACATCCTTCACCACGATCAGGTCGCGCTGGGCGATGGCCTGGAACACCAGCCGGCCCAGCCCCGGCAGGTAGAACACGTTCTCGACGATGATCGCGCCTGCCAGCAGGAAGGAGAATTGCAGGCCCATGATGGTGACGACCGGGATCATGGCGTTGGGCAGCACATGGCCCCACAGCGTCTCGAACCGGGTCAGTCCCTTGGCGCGGGCGGTGCGCACGAAATCCTCGCCCGCCACCTCCAGCACCGCCGAGCGGGTGACGCGGGCAAGGATCGCGGCCTGCGGCAGGGCGAGCGAGAGCGCCGGCAGGAACAGGGCTTGCAGGTTGGTCCACACCCCCTGCTCCCAGCCCGGGAAGCCGCCGGCCTTGAACCAGCCCAGATTGACCGCGAACAGCAGGATCAGAAGGATCGCCAGCCAGAAATTGGGCAGCGCCACGCCAACCTGGCTGAAGGCGATGACACCCCAGTCGCCGGCCCCGCCATGGCGGGCGGCGGCATAGACCCCGGCCGGCAGCGCGATCGCGGTGGAGATCAGGATGGCGAGCAGGGCGAGCGGCACGGTGACCTGCAGCCGGTCGCCGATCAGCTCGGCCACCGGCACCCGGTAGGTGTAGCTGGTGCCGAGCTGGCCGCTGAACAGCCCGGCCAGCCACGCGACATAGCGCTCGGCCGCCGGCCGATCGAGGCCAAGCTCCCGGCGCAGGGCCGCCAGCGTGTCCTCCCGCGCCTCGGTGCCCAGCATCACCTGCGCCGGATCGCCCGGCAGCACTTCCAGCACCAGGAACACGATCAGGCTGGCCGCCAGCAGGGTGGCGGCGAAGGTCAGGAAGCGGCGCAGCAGGAACAGGATCATGGGCGGTGCGGGGCGCCCGCCGGCCCGGCCGGCGCGGCGGCCGGGGCCGGG
>CAZEQG010000478.1:0-2691 GCA_964514295.1 uncultured Alphaproteobacteria bacterium | reverse complement strand
CGGCGCCACCGGTAGCCTGCCGGCCAAGGTGACCGTGCCGCTTGGCCGCCACGCCGAGGCCGGGCAGGGCTCGCCGGGCGATCTCGTGCTCTGCGGCTATGACGGGCAGCGGCCGCTGGAGGTGACGCGGGCCACCTGCTGGCGTGGCGGCGGCCAGCCGATCGAGCTGCTGGAGCCGCGGGCGATCGAGGTGCCGGCCGCCCCGCGCAGGGTTGCCATGCGGGATTTCCCGCTGGAGTAGGGGCCGGGCCGCCGTCTAATCTGCGGGCCTTCCACGGAGGAGACCGCAAGAAGATGTCCGTCGCCTACGACAAGTCCCGGCTGCCCAGCCGTCACGTCTCGGTCGGTGCCAAGAGCGCGCCCCACCGCAGCTACTACTACGCCATGGGGATGACGGAGCAGGAGATCGCCCAGCCCTTCGTGGGTGTGGCGACCACCTGGAACGAGGCCGCCCCCTGCAACATCACGCTCGCCCGCCAGGCCCAGGCGGTGAAGAAGGGCGTCAAGGCCGGCCAGGGCACGCCGCGCGAGTTCACCACCATCACCGTGACCGACGGCATCGCCATGGGTCACGAGGGCATGAAGTCCAGCCTGATCAGCCGCGAGGTGATCGCCGATTCGGTCGAGCTGACGGTGCGCGGCCACTGCTATGACGCGCTGGTCGGCCTGGCCGGCTGCGACAAGGCGCTGCCCGGCATGATGATGGCGATGGTGCGCCTGAACATCCCCTCGGTGTTCATGTATGGCGGCTCGATTCTGCCCGGGCGCTTCAAGGGCAGGGACGTGACGGTGCAGGACGTGTTCGAGGCGGTCGGCCAGCACCAGGCCGGCGTCATCGGCGACCGCGACCTGCATGCGCTGGAAAGCGTGGCCTGCCCGTCGGCCGGCTCCTGTGGCGGCCAGTACACGGCCAACACCATGGCCTGCGTGTCCGAGGCGATCGGCCTTGCCCTGCCGGGATCGGCCGGCGCGCCGGCCCCCTATGAGAGCCGGGACGCCTATGCCGAAGCCTCCGGCCAGGCGGTGATGAAGCTGCTGGCGATGAACCTGCGCCCGCGCGACATCGTCACCCGCAAGGCGCTGGAGAATGCCGCGATGGTGGTGGCGGCGTCCGGCGGGTCGACGAATGCCGGCCTGCACCTGCCGGCGATCGCGCATGAGTGCGGCATCGATTTCGACCTGCATGACGTGGCCGAGATCTTCAAGCGCACCCCCTATATCGCGGATCTCAAGCCCGGCGGGCGCTATGTCGCCAAGGACCTGTTCGATGTCGGCGGGGTGCCGGTGCTGATGAAGGCGCTGCTCGACGGCGGCTTCCTGCATGGCGACTGCATCACCGTGACCGGCCGCACCATCGCCGAGAACCTGGCCGACATCGTGCTGCCCACCGATCAGGACGTGGTGCGCCCCACCAGCGCGCCGCTGAGCCCGACCGGCGGCGTGGTCGGCCTGCGCGGCAATCTTGCGCCGCAGGGCGCGATCGTGAAGGTGGCCGGCATGAAGCGCCTGCGCTTCGAGGGGCCGGCCCGCTGCTTCGACAGCGAGGAGCTGGCCTTCCAGGCCGTGCGGCAGAAGCAGTACAAGGCCGGCGAGGTGATCGTGATCCGCTATGAAGGGCCGCGCGGTGGCCCCGGCATGCGCGAGATGCTGGCCACCACGGCGGCGATCTATGGCCAGGGCATGGGCGAGAGCGTGGCGCTCATCACCGATGGCCGCTTCTCCGGCGCCACCCGCGGTTTCTGCATTGGCCATGTCGGGCCGGAGGCGCAGGTGGGCGGGCCGATCGCCCTGCTGCGCGACGGCGACATGATCACCATCGATGCGGTGACCGGCGAGATCTCGGTGGCACTGTCGGAGGCGGAGCTGGCCGAGCGGCGCAAGTCCTGGCAGCCCAAGCCGGTGAATTTCGGCTCCGGCACGCTGTGGAAGTATGCCCAGACCGTGGGCGACGCCGAGAAGGGGGCGGTCACCCACCCCGGCGGCCGGTCCGAAACCCGCGTCTACGCCGACATCTGATGCTGCGGGGGCGGGGCGGCCGGCTCCGCTCCGCCCCTCAGTATCCCGGCGGCGGCGTGAAGCCCCCGAGCAGCGTCTCGGCCATGGCGGCGACGGCGATGGTGGTGCGGTCGCCCAGGAAGGGGCCGATCGCCTGCACGCCGACCGGCAGCCCGGCGGCCGTGAGACCGGCCGGGAACGCGGTTGCCGGCAGATAGGGCATGGTCGCCAGGCCGGCCCAGAAGAGCTGCGTCCAGTAGGGTACCGCGGCACCGTCGACGACCATGCTGCGCTGGCTGGTCGGGCGGTGGTCGTGGGGGAAGGCCGGCGTGCAGGCGACCGGCGCCAGCACCACGTCCCAGTCCTGGAAGAAGCGGTGCCAGGCCCAGCGCGCCTGCTGGCGCTGTTCGTTCAGCTCCAGCCAGTCGCGGTGGTGGAGGGCGGCGCCGCGGGCCTCCATCGCCGCCTCGCTGGTGTCGAAGGGATCGAGGGTGGCGAGCATCGCCTTGGCCGCCTCGAACTCGCTCCGCGGGGTGCGGCTGGTGGTCACCGCCAGCAGCAGCGACATGTAGGTGCGGTGCGCGGCCTCGGCATCGAGCGCCGGCCTTGCCTGCCAGTCCACCACGGCGCCGGCCCGGCCGAGCGCCCCGGCCACCCGGTCGAGCCCAAGCCAGTTGGCCCGCGCACCGGTCGCGA
>CAZEQG010000477.1:0-2697 GCA_964514295.1 uncultured Alphaproteobacteria bacterium | reverse complement strand
GAGATGGCGCTGCGCGCGGCCGAGCTGTTCCGCCAGGCCGGCCGGCGCATCGGCAACAGCGAGCTGCTGTCCGGCCGCGGCGAGCTGCGGCGGGCGCTCAACCGCTTCGATGGCGCGCGGGTGAACGGGCAGCAGGCCAAGAACCTGTTCACCGAGGCGGGCGACAAGGCCGGCGAGGCGAAGATCGCGGTCGGGCTCGGCGAGATGGAGCGGCTGCTCGGCCGGCTGAACGAGGCGCAGACGCAGCTCCAGCAGGCCCAGGCCACCGCCCAGATCATGAAGGACACCGCCACCGTCGCAGATGCCATGAAGGCCCAGGGCCACATCATGCTGGCCCGCGACAATCCGCGTGGCGCCAAGGCCCTGCTGAAGGAGGCCTACGGCCTCTACCTGACCGGCGGCGGCCGGCGCGACCAGGCGCAGACCCTGCTCGACCTCGGCCAGATCGACGTGATGCTGGAGCATCACGACCAGGCCCGTGTCGCCTTCCAGCACAGCCGCGCGCTCTATGCCCAGGTCGGCGACATGGGGGGCGAGGCCACCGCCCTGCGTGCCATCGGCGATCTGGAATCCACGCTCGGCAAGTTCAACGACGCCCAGTACGTCTATGCCGAGGCGCGCAACCTCTACCAGCAGGTCGGCGACCGGGTGAGCGAGGCCGACTGCCTGTTCATGCTGGGGGTGCTGTGCGTCGGCCAGGACAATGCCACCGCCGCCACCCTGCTTGGGGCTGCCGCCCGCCTCTACCGGGCCGTCGGGGTGCCGTCCTGGAGCCGCAAGGCCAGCGCCATGGCCCTGCGGGTGCGCTGAGGCAGCCGGACCGCGCAATCACACCCTTGCCGCTGGCGGCGTTTTCGCGGTTCAGTGCCGGCAAAGGCACGGACGATGCCGGCGGAGGAAGGCGATGCCCCCCCAGGGCGGAATGACAGGCGGAACGACGGGCGGAACGACCGGCGGGGCAAGGCGGCTCGATCCGGTCGATGTGGTGGTGGTGGGCGCCGGCTTCGGCGGGGCCGCCTTCTGCTGGCGGCTGGCGACGGCGGCATCGGGGCTGCGCATCGCCTGTCTGGAGCGCGGCGGCTGGGTCGACCGTTCGGCGATGCCGGCGGCGCAGGCCGACTGGCAGCGCCACGCCGTCACCGGCTGGATGACCAGCCCGAACCTGCGCCGCGCCGCCGCCTTCCCCGCCCCTTCGGCCGACTATCCGATCGACGAGTCAGGGTCGGTGATCAAGCCGCTGATGTGGAACGGGGTCGGCGGGTCGACGATAAACTGGGCGGCGCATTTCCCCCGGCTGCACCCGTCGGATTTCGCGGTGCGCAGCCTGGACGGCATCGCCGATGACTGGCCCTTCGGCTATGCCGCGCTCGAACCCTACTACGACCTGAACGACCGCATGGTGGGGGTGGCTGGCCTCGCCGGCGATCCGGCCTATCCGCCCAAGCCCGCTCGCGCCATGCCGCCGCTGCCGCTGGGACGGGCCGGCATGCTGGCGGCGCGGGGCTTCGATGCGCTCGGCTGGCACTGGTGGCCGGTCGACGCCGCGATCAACGCCACCGCCCATGACGGCCGCCCGGCCTGCAATCACTGCGGCCCCTGCCAGCAGGGCTGCATCACCGGCGCCAAATCCTCGACCGACCTGACCTACTGGCCGCGGGCGATCGCCGCCGGGGTGGAGCTGCGTACCCACTCGATCGCCCAGCGCGTGGACATCGCCGCCGGCCGGGCGACCGGCGTGCTCTACCGCGCCGCCGACGGGTCCGAGGTGTTCCAGCCGGCCGCCGCCGTGGTGGTGGCGGGCAACGGCATCGGCACCGCCCGGCTACTGCTCGCCTCCGGACTTGGCAGCCCGGCGCTGGGACGCAACCTGATGTTCCACCCCGCCGCCTATGTGCGCGGCATGTTCGCCGAGGAGCTGGACGGACCGGTCGGGCCGATCGGCTGCGCCCTCTACAGCCACGAGTTCTATGAGACCGACCCCGCCCGCGGCTTCCTGCGCGGCGTCCACCTCCAGGTCACCCGCGAGAACCCGCTGGTTGCCCAGGCGGTGCGCCAGGAACCGGCCTGGGGTGCGGCCGCCCAGGCCGATCTCAGGGGCGAGTTCCGGCACTCGCTGGCGATCCTGGTGCTGGCCGAGGACCTGCCGGAAGCGCACAACCGCGTCAGCCTGACCGGCACGCTGGAGGCCGACGGCCTGCCCGGCGTGCGGCTGGACTACACGCTGTCGGACCATTCCCGGCGCAGCCTGGACTTTGGGCTGGAGAAGGCCGAGGCGGTGCTGCGGGCGGCCGGGGCCCGGCGCACCCTGCGGGTGCCGCTGGCGCCGCTGACCGGCTGGCACCTCCTGGGAACCGCCCGGATGGGCACGGACCCCGCCACCAGCGTGACCGATGGCGAGGGGCGCTGCCATGAGGTAGCGAACCTGCTGGTGGCCGATGGCAGCCTGTTCACCACGGTCGGCGCGGTCAATCCCGGCTCCACGATCGGGGCGCTCGGCCTGAAGGTGGCCGATCACCTGGCGGAGGCGATGCGATGACCGCGGCCTTCCTTGCCGGCGTGCTCGACACGCTGCTGCCCGGCGGCGACGGGCTGCCGGCAGCATCCGAGCTGGGCATCGTGGTGCCGGGCCATGAGGAGGTGCTGGCGGCCATCGCCGCCGCCGCGGGCGGGCCGGAGGCTTTCCTGGCCGCCACCCCG
>CAZEQG010000476.1:0-2719 GCA_964514295.1 uncultured Alphaproteobacteria bacterium | reverse complement strand
CGGGACGCGCCGGCCGTGATCGGCCTGGCGCTGGGCCTGCTGCTCGCCCTGCTGGCGCTGGCGGTGCCGGTGGCGGCGGCGCTGGGCGTGCTGGCGATCGTCCTCGACCGGCTCTATTCCAAGCTGCCGCTGACCCTGGCCATGGGCGAAATGGCCTGGCAGACCTCGAACAACTTCCTGCTGGTGGCGATCCCGTTCTTCGTCATGCTGGGCGAGATCCTGCTGCGCTCGGGCATGGCCGAGCGGATGTACGCCGCCCTGGTGAAGTGGATGCCGTGGCTGCCGGGCGGGCTGATGCATTCCAACATCGCCGCCTGCGCCATGTTCGCCGCCACCTCGGGCTCCAGCGTGGCGACCGCGGCCACCATCGGCACGGTGGCGCTGGGCGAGATCGACAGGCACCGCTACTCCGAACGCCTGTTCCTCGGCACGCTGGCCGCCGGCGGCACGCTGGGCATCCTGATCCCGCCCTCGATCAACCTGATCGTCTACGGCGTGCTCACCGACACCTCGATCCCCAAGCTGTACCTGGCCGGCATCGTGCCCGGCCTGGTGCTGGCCGGGCTGTTCATGCTGACCGTGCTGGTCGCCTGCCTGATCAACCCGCGGCTGGGCGGCGAGCGGGTGCGCGCGAGCTGGGCGGAGCGCATCGCGAGCCTGCCCGATCTGCTGCCGCCGCTGATCATCTTCCTGGCGGTGATCGGGTCGATCTATGGCGGGCTCGCCACCGCGACCGAGTCGGCCGCGCTGGGGGTGGTGGCCGCGCTCGGTATCTGCGCCTGGCACCGGCGGCTGTCGGCGGCGGTGCTCAAGCAGGTGTTCGAAGGCACGATGCGCACCACCGCCATGGTGATGGCGATCCTGCTGGCGGCCTATTTCCTCAATTTCGTCATCACTTCGATCGGGCTGACCGGGCGGGTCAACCGCTTCATCACCGGCCTGGGGCTGGGGCCCTACGAGCTGCTGCTGGCGGTGATCGTCTTCTACGTGGTCCTGGGCATGTTCATGGAAACCCTTTCGATGATGGTGGCGACCATCCCGATCGTGGCCCCCGTGGTGTTCGCCGCCGGCTTCGACCCGGTGTGGTACGGCATCATCATGGTGCTGCTGATCGAGACCGCGATGATCACCCCGCCGGTCGGCATCAATCTCTATGTCGTCCAGGGCGTGCGCCGGCGCGGGCGGATCGCCGACGTCGTCATCGGCGCCGCGCCCTTCGTTGTGACCCTGCTGGTGATGGTGGCGATCCTGGTGGCCTTTCCCGGCCTGGCGCTGTTCCTGCCCCGGCTGGCCGCGGGCGGCTGAGCAACCCATCATGATGTCCGAGAACCGGCCGGGGCTGGAACCCGTGCGGGAAAAGGACCGCCAGCAACCATTAACCGTTTGACAAGCCGATATTCCCGCCCCTAGCGTATCGGACAGCGCCATCTGCAACCCAATAGGCGCGAAACGACAGGGGGAAACGATCATGCGCATGAGACTGTGGGCGCTTTCCGCCGTTGCGGCGGCAAGCCTGATGTTGGCGGCTCCGGGGCCGGTCGAGGCCCAGCAGGCCGCCCCGCGGCCGACCGTCCTCAAGGGCCAGTCCTCGCATCCCGCGGCGGCCAACCTGCACTTGGTCTTCAAGCTGTGGGCCGAGACCGTCGAGAAGATGTCCGGCGGGCGGCTGAAGATCGAAACCCTGCCGGCGGGCGCCATCGTGCCCGCCTTCGAGGTGTTCGACGCCGCCTCGCGCGGCGTGCTCGATGTCGGCATGGCGCCGTTCGGCTACATCCTCGGCAAGAGCCTGGCCGGCATCCCGCTGTCGCACGGGCCGCTGTTCGGCATGGATGGGGTCGACTATTTCGGCTGGTACTACGACGGCGGCGGCATGGCGCTGCTGGAGGAGTTCTACAAGGACGTCATCAAGCTGAACCTGGTCGCCTTCCCGATCCCCACCGACTATCCGCAGGGGCTCGGCTGGTTCAAGAAGCCGATCAAGAACCTCGCCGACCTCAAGGGCATGAAGTACCGCATCTACGGCATCGGCGCCGAGACCTACGGCCGGCTCGGCGTGTCGGTGGTCACCCTGCCCGGCGGCGAGATCGTGCCCGCGCTCGAACGCGGGGTGATCGAGGGCGCGGAGTGGATCAACTGCCTGGAGGACCAGAAGCTCGGCCTGCACAACGTCGCCAAGCACTACTACACGCCCGGCATGCACGAACCGGTGACCGGCGGCCAGTTGATGATCAACCGCAACGTCTGGGCCAAGCTCTCGCCCGACCTGCAGGAGATCATCAAGGTGGCGAGCGTCTATGCCACCACGCAGCGCAACGCCGCCTTCGTGCGCGAGACGGCGGTCGCCTGCCAGGAGCTGCTGAAGGCCGGCGTCCAGCTGCACCGCACGCCCGACGACATCCTGAAGAACTTCCTGGACGAGTGGGAGAAGATCCAGGCCGAATACGCGGCCAAGGATCCCTTCTACAAGAAGGTGATCGAAAGCCAGAAGAAATACGCGGAGCTGGTCGTGCCCTTCCGCATGTCCTGGTATCCGCCCTACGACTTCGCCGGCAAGTACTACTGGGCCGACAAGGTCTATCGCACCGACTGATGGCGGCACCGGCTGCGCCCGCGGCGCCCTCGCGCGCCGCGGGCGGGGTCGGCACCGGCTGAAGGCAAACGGCGCCGCGGCGGCGGGGGACGGCGGCGCGCCTCGACCCGGGCGGAGAGAGGGGGGTAG
>CAZEQG010000475.1:0-2723 GCA_964514295.1 uncultured Alphaproteobacteria bacterium | reverse complement strand
CGGACCGCCGCCACCTGGGTGGCGCAGGCACCGCTGCCGCAGGCCCGCGTGATGCCGGCCCCGCGCTCCCACACCCGCATGCGCAGGACATCGCGCGACAGCACCTGCACCACCTCGATGTTCGCCCGGTCGGGAAAGAAGGGGTGGCGTTCGAGCCGCGGGCCCAGTTCGTCCAGCGCCACCGCCTCGGCGTCGTCCACGAAGAACACCGCATGCGGGTTGCCCATGCTGACGCCGACCGGATCGGCGAGGCCTCCTTCGGCGACCGGCAGATGCAGCGTGTCGCAGTCGCCGGCGACCGGGATGTCGCGCCAGCCCAGGCGCGGCGGCCCCATGTCGACGGTGTAGAGCGGCTCGCCCGCCGCGTCGCGTCCGGCCCGCCAGGCGGTGAGCGTGCCGGCGACGGTGGCGATCGACACCTGCTCGCCGCCGCTCTCCTCCAGGATATGGGCGGCCACGCAGCGCGTGCCGTTGCCGCAGGCCCCGGCCTCGCTGCCATCGCTGTTGAGGAAGCGCAGGAAGATGTCGGCGCCCCCTTCCGGCGGCTCGATCACCAGAAGCTGGTCGAAGCCCACCCCGGTGCGCCGGTCGCCGATCGCACGGGCCGCCGCCGGCCCGGGGCGGAAGCCGCCGGCGCGCCCGTCCAGCACGACGAAGTCGTTGCCGAGCCCGTGCATCTTCAGGAAGGAAACCTCGCCCATGGGCCGCTATATAGGCCCGGCCGCCGGGCCTGTCCACGCGAGGGGGCGGCATTGCACCGGCGAGCGCGGCGGACTGGCCTGGTCAAGGCCGGGAGGTGCCATGGCTGGACATGTGCCGGGCGAAGACGCTGCTCTCGCGCCGGGTCGAGCGGGCGCGGGCCGGTGGGGAGATCATCATCGCCAGGGCCGGCCGGCCGCCTTGCGTGCGATGGGGTGCCGATCCTGTCGGCTTGACTCCGGCCGCCCCGGCGCGTAGATCCTGGCCACCGGAATCGCCCCAAGGGGCAGCGCCCGTCCGCGAGTGTCGCGCACGGGCGATTTTTCGTTGAGGTGGCAGGCGCGTGTTTGAAGGGCTGAGCGGCAAGCTGGGGGCGGTGTTCGACGCGCTGCGCAAGCGCGGCGCCCTGTCGGAATCCGATGTCGATGCCGCCCTGCGCGAGGTCCGCCTGGCGCTGCTGGAGGCCGATGTCGCGCTGCCGGTGGTGCGCTCCTTCCTTGATGCCGTGCGCCCCAAGGCGGTTGGCCAGCAGGTGCTGCGCTCGGTGACGCCGGGCCAGATGGTGGTGAAGATCGTCCATGACGAGCTGGTCGCCATGCTGGGCGGCTCGGCCGAAGGCGATCCCGCCGCCCCGGCCGCAGCGGCCGGGCTCGACCTCAACGCGGTGCCGCCGGTAGCGGTGCTGATGGTGGGGCTTCAGGGCTCGGGCAAGACCACCAGCACCGCCAAGATCGCCCGCCGCCTGACCCAGCGCGACAAGCGCAAGGTGCTGATGGCCTCGCTCGACGTGCAGCGCCCGGCCGCGCAGGAGCAGCTCAAGGTGCTGGGCGAGCAGGCCGGTGTCGCCAGCCTGCCCATCGTCAAGGGCGAGGCGCCGCTGTCGATCGCCAAGCGGGCGATGACGGTGGGGCGCCTGCAGGGCTATGACGTGGTGCTGCTGGACACCGCCGGCCGGCTGTCGATCGACGAGGCGCTGATGGCCGAGGTCGCGGCCGTGCGCGACGCCGTGAAGCCGCAGGAGACCCTGCTGGTGGTCGACGCCATGACCGGCCAGGACGCGGTGACCACGGCCCGGGCCTTCCACGAGCGCCTGAAGCTGACCGGGATCGTGCTGACCCGGGTGGACGGCGATGCCCGCGGTGGCGCCGCGCTGTCGATGCGCGCCGTCACCGGCTGCCCGATCAAGCTGATCGGTGTCGGCGAGAAGCTGGACGCGATCGAGGATTTCCATCCCTCCCGCATCGCCGGCCGCATCCTCGGCATGGGCGACGTTGTCAGCCTGGTCGAGAAGGCGGCCGAGACCATCGAGAAGGAGGAGGCGGAGAAGCTCGCGGCCAAGATGGCCAAGGGCAGGTTCGACCTCGACGACATGCGCTCGCAGCTTCAGCAGCTCCGCAAGATGGGCGGGCTGGGCGGCGTCATGGGCATGCTGCCCGGCATCGGCAAGATCAAGAACCAGCTGGCCGCCGCCAATATCGACGAGAAGCTGCTGAAGCGGCAGGAAGCCATCATCTGCTCGATGACCAAGGCCGAGCGGCGCAACCCCGACCTGCTGAATGCCGGCCGCCGGCGCCGCATCGCCGCCGGCTCCGGCACCCAGGTGTCGGAGGTGAACCGGCTGATCAAGCAGTACATGGACATGGCCCGCATGATGAAGCAGGTCGCCAAGCACGGCCAGCAGGGCCTGGCCCGCAGCATGGCCGGCATGATGGGCGGCGGCCGCCCGCCGGGCTTCCCTGGATTCCGGAGATAGCGCAATGCTCGACCATGTCTCGCTTGGCACCGAGGATCTGGTGCGTGCCGTCGCCTTCTACGATGCCGTGCTGGCGCCGCTCGGCTATGTCCGCCTGCGCTATTGGCCCGACATCGCCGCCGGCTATGGCCCGGCCGATGGGAAGCCCCATTTCTGGATCGGGCGGCCGGTCGATCCGGGGCGCGGTGCGGCGCGCGCGGGCAACGGCACCCACATCTGCTTTGCCGCCGCCGGCCGCGCGGCGGTCGATGCCTTCCACGCCGCGGCGCTG
>CAZEQG010000474.1:0-2743 GCA_964514295.1 uncultured Alphaproteobacteria bacterium | reverse complement strand
GCCGCCTCGATCAGCCGCTGCACGGCGGCCGGGTCATGGTCGGGCGGCACCACCACGGTGACCGGCGCCTGTGCCGCGGCGCCCGCCGCCCACAGCGCCAGCAGCAGCGCCAGCAGCGCCCGCAAGGCCGGACTACTTCGCGGCGGCGATTGCCGCCACGAACATGTCGGCGTCGACATTGCCGCCGGAACAGACCACCGCCACGGTGCGCCCTTTCACCGGCAGCTTGCCGGTCAGCGCCGCGGCCAGCGCCACCGCCCCGCCGGGCTCGACCACCACCTTGAGATAGCGGAAAGCCTCGGCCATCGCCTGGCGGACCTCGTCGTCGCTCACCACCAGCCCGCCCTTCAGCAGGCGGGCATTGAGGGCGAAGGTCAGCTCGCCCGGCGTCTGCGCCAGCAGCGCATCGCAGATCGAGCGGGCTTCCGGGCTGTTGCGCTCGCGCTGGCCGGAGATCAGCGACCGGCCGGTATCGTCGAAGCCCGCCGGCTCCACCGCATAGACCGGTACTCCCGGCAGCCGGTCGGCGATGGCCAGGGCCGTGCCGCTGACCAGCCCGCCGCCACCGCAGCACACCAGCACCGCGTCGAGCTTCGCGCCCTTCTCGGCCGCCTGCTCGGCAATCTCCAGCCCGACCGTGCCCTGGCCGGCGATGACGCCCGGATCGTCATAGGGCGGCACGATGGTGGCGCCACGCGATTCGGCGATCTTGCGGCCAATCTCCTCCCGCACCTCGGAATAGCGGTCGTAGAAGATCACCTCGGCGCCATAGGCGCGGGTGTTCGCCACTTTGATGGCAGGCGCGTCGGAAGGCATGATGACCGTGGCCGGCATGCCGAGATCGCGCGCCGCCAGGGCCACGCCCTGGGCATGGTTGCCGGAGGAGTAGGTGACCACGCCGCGCCCGCGCGCCGCCTCGGGGATCAGCGACAGGCGGTTGAAGGCGCCGCGGAACTTGAAGGAACCGGAGCGCTGCAGCATCTCCGGCTTCACCAGCAGCCGGCCGCCCAGGGCATCGTTCAGCAGCGGCGCCTCCAGCAGCGGCGTGCGCACCGCCCTGCCCTTCAGCCTGGCCGCGGCCGCCTCGATGTCGGCGATGGTGGGCAGCCCTGCTTCAGCCTTGGGCGCCAAGGAATTCATCGATTGCCTCCCTTGCCTCGTTCTCATCCAGGCTCGGCGCGTGACCGACGCCCGGCACCTCCACCACCGCCAGCAGGGGATGCTCGGCCTGCATCCGGGCCAGCGTCGCCGGCTGGAGCACCCGCGACACGCCGCCCCGGATCGCCAGCACCGGCAGGCGTCGGGAAGTGCGAAGGATGGGCCACAGATCGGGCGGTGGCAAGTCCAGCCCTCGCCCGATCGCCGGGTCCCAGCGCGCCTTCAGCCCGCCGGCCGGGTCGGGAGCGAAGGTGAGCTCCGCAAAATGCCGCCACTGCCCGGGCGTGGTGAAGGAAAGATCGGGCATCAGCGCCTGTAGCGTCGCCGCCGCGACATCAAGGTCGGCCGGGCGCGGCGGGTCGCAGACATAGCGCCGGATCGGCGCCAGCCCGCCTGCCGGAATATCCGGGCCGATGTCGTTCAGCACGATGCCGGCCACGGCCGGGGCGCAGACCAGGGTGAGGCCAAGCCCCAGCAGCCCGCCGAGGGAGGTGCCGACGACGATCACCCGGTGCAGCCGCGCCACCACCATCAGATGGCGCAGATCGTCGAGATAGACCTCCGGCCGGTAGCTGCGGGCGCTGGCATCCCAGCCCGACTCGCCGCGGCCGCGGTAGTCCGGCGCCACCACGCGGCGGCGGCCGGCGTGACGGGCGGCAAAGCCGGCGAAATCGCGGCCGGTGCGGGCAAAGCCGGGCAGGCAGAGCAGCGCCGCCGGCCCCTCCGGCCCGGGCCATTCGCGATAGGCCAGGATCAGCCCGTCCTGGGCGCTGAAGCGCCGCTCGATCACAGGCCGAGCAGCGGCGGCAGCCCGTCGAGCCCGGTGATCGTGGCGTCGGGCGCCGCCGGCAGCCGCTCCATCGGCTGGCCGCTGCGGTTCACCCAGGCGACACGGAAGCCGAAGGCGCCGGCGGCCGCGGCGTCCCAGCCATTGGAGGACAGGAAGACGACCTCGGCCGAGGCCGGGCCCAGCCGCCGCTCGACCAGCGCATAGACCAGCGGATGGGGCTTGTAGATGCCAAGCTCATGCACCGAGATCACGTCATCGAGCAGCCCGCCGATGCCGGCGCTGTCGACCGCCTGGGCCAGCATCCCCGGCTCGCCGTTCGACAGGATCGCGGTCTTCATCCCGGCCGCCTTCAGCCAGCCCAGCATCGGCTTCACATCGTCATAGGCATCGAGGCGGCGATAGAGGTCCATCAGCTCGCCGCGCAGCCCCTCGCCGCGGATGCCGGTCGCCTCCAGGGCGAAGTCCAGCGCCTCGCCGGTGACCGTCCAGAAATCGGCATAGCGCCCCATCAGGCTGCGCAGCCAGGTGTACTGAAGCTGCTTGGCCCGCCAGATCTCCGCCAGGCGGCCGGCCTCCGGCCCGATCCGCGGGGCCAGCCGCCGGGCGGCGGCGGCCACGTCGAACAGGGTGCCATAGGCATCGAACACCGCCACCCGGCACCCTGCAAAGCTGGGATGGGCGGCCATCAGCGCTCCTCCCTTGCCCGCATCGGGGGCTGGTTCAGGGCGGGCGCGCTGGCCGGCGTGGCGAGCGCCCGCTCGGGCTCCCTGGCAGGCGCCGGCGGCTCTGCCTCCC
>CAZEQG010000473.1:2507-2765 GCA_964514295.1 uncultured Alphaproteobacteria bacterium | reverse complement strand
GTCGAGCCGGTGCCCGACAGCCCGCCGGCGGCAATCAGCCGGGGCGCGGCCGGGGCCAGGAAGCGCCCGGCAAGCGCCAGGTAGCGCCCGGCCTCCGCCATCGCACCGGCGCGGGCCCCGACATGGGCGCGCACCGCCGCCCGCATCGACAGGAACAGCGGCAGGGCCGCCAGCCCCGCGCCCTCGCCGCTCTCGGCCAGCCAGGCGTTGAAGGCGCGGCTGGCAAGCCCGGCCAGATCGCGGTGCAGCCGGTCCATC
>CAZEQG010000473.1:0-2439 GCA_964514295.1 uncultured Alphaproteobacteria bacterium | reverse complement strand
GGGTGGGGCGGCCCTCGAACAGGCAGATGTTGCGCAGGTGCAGATCGCCATGGCAGCGCCGGACATGTCCTTCCGCCGCCCGGCGGTCGAGCAGCGGGGCCAGCCGCTCCACGCTGTCGTCGGTCGCCGCCACCAGCGCCTCCGTTTCCGCCCCCGGCAGCAGCGCGCGCAGCTCGCCGGCGTTGAGCGCGGCTGTTGCCCGCACCGCCGCCGCGCCGCCGCCCGACATGGCCTCGGCGGCGTGGTGGAAGCGGGCCACCTGGCGCGCCACGTCCTCCAGCAGCGGCGCCTCCAGGCAGCCTTCCACCGCCATCCGGTCGAACAGCGTCGCCTCGTCGAAGCGGCGCATCTCCACCAGCCACTCCACGGCCTCGCCATCGCTGCCGGGATCCTCCTGCAGCAGCGGGCCGAGCCGCAGCCCATCCGGGCCCTGCAGCACCGCCCGCACGCCGAGGTAAAGCTCTGGCGCCGTGCGCCGGTTCACGGCCAGTTCGCGGAAGCAGAAGCCGCGCCGCCGGGCCAGGGTCGAGAAGTCCATATAGGCGAAGGCGACCGCCTTCTTCGCCTTCAGCGCCCGGCTGCCGGCCAGCACCACCAGCGCGCCGTGGGTTTCGACCACGCGCACGGGCACGCCGCCATGGGTCGCCGGATCGGCAAGGAAGGCGGCGACATCGGGGGTCATGGATGGGCGTGGGGTTCCTGTTCCATGCCCTGGGGATCCTGGTGGATGATCACATGGACATTGGGGAAGGCGGCCGCCACCTTGCGCTCCACCGCCAGGGCCACTGCATGGGCATCGCGCAGGGGCAGGGCGCCATCCATCTCCAGGTGCATCTGGGCGAAGCGGTCGAGGCCCGACACCCGGGTGCGCAGGTCGTGCACGCCGCGCACCAGCGGCTCCGACAGGGCGATGGCAAGCAGCCTCTCGCGTTCCTCGGCCGGCCATTCGCGGTCCATCAGCACATCGACCGAGCGGCGGGCCAGCGACCAGGCGCTGACCATGAGGTAGAGCGCGATCGCCGCGCCGATGAGCGGATCGGCCAGGGTAAGGCCGGCCGGGCCGGCGAGCAGCAGGGCCAGGATCACGCCGGCATTCATCATCAGATCGCCGCGATAGTGCAGCGAATCGGCGTCGATCGCGAGCGATCCCGACAGCCGCACGACGCGGCGCTGATAGATCACCAGCGCCAGGGTCAGCCCGCTCGCCAGCACCATCACGGCGATGCCGGCCGCCTCGTTTTCCACCGGCACCGGACGGCGCAGCCGCTGCACGCTCTCGACCAGCAGCAGCACGCCCGAACCGGTGATGAAGGCGGCCTGTGCCAGCGCGGCCAGCGGCTCGGCCTTGCCATGGCCGAAACGATGCTCGTCGTCGGCCGGGATCAGGGCCACCCGCACCGCCCAGGCGGTGACCAGGGAGGCGAAGCCATCGAGCAGCGAATCGGTCAGGCTCGACAGCATGGCGAGCGACCCGGTGGCGGCGAAGGCAATGGCCTTGGCAATGATCAGCGTCGCCGCCAGCGCGATCGCCGCCAGCGTCGCCCGCCGCATCATCCGGCCGGGGTTCACGGGTACAGTCGCTCTGTCGTCCATCGCATGCCATCGCGGGTATAGACCAGCCGGTCATGCAGGCGGAAGGCGCCGTCCTGCCAGAACTCCAGCCGCCGCGGCGTCAGCCGGAAGCCCGACCAGTGCGGCGGGCGCGGCACGCTGCCCAGTGCGAACTTGGCGGTATAGAGCGCCACCGCCTTCTCCAGGGCGAACCGGCTCTCCAACGGCCGCGACTGCTGCGAGGCCCAGGCGCCGATCTGGCTGCCGCGCGCCCGGCTGGCGAAATAGGCATCGGCCTCGGCCGGCGTCACCGGGGCGACGGGGCCTTCCACGCGCACCTGCCGGCGCAGGCTCTTCCAGTGGAACAGCAGTGCCGCTTCCGGATTTTCGGCCAGCTCCAGGCCCTTGCGGCTTTCCAGGTTGGTGTAGAACACGAAGCCCCTGGCATCGGCATCCTTCAGCAGCACCATGCGCACCGAGGGGCGGCCCTGCGCATCGGCGGTGGCCAGCGCCATGGCGTTCGGGTCATTGGGTTCCGACGCCTCCGCCTCCTTGAGCCAGGCAAGGAAGTGGTCGCTCGGTTCATCAAAGGCATCCATCACGCCTCTCCGCTGGGAAAACGCCGCCGTGCGGGGACTTGTCGCCGACAGCCGCCGCTTACTATATCTTGATGCGGCGGCAGGATGGGCTTCCATAATGTCGCCTCAGTGGGACGGGACTAAGCGCCTGCGCGCCGGACGGGGCGGTGCGGCGGCCTGTTTCAGGGAAAGGACCCGAAGGATCATGTATGCCAAGATGACGGTCGCTGCCTTTGCCATGCTGGCGCTGGCGGCCTGTGAAAACACCAACACCGGCCCCAAGCAGGGCATCGGCGCGGTGCTGGGCGGC
>CAZEQG010000472.1:0-2768 GCA_964514295.1 uncultured Alphaproteobacteria bacterium | reverse complement strand
ACTACAAGCGTCTGGCGCAGGCCGATCAGCAGGATGTTCGACTTGGCCAGCTCGACGTCGTTGTTCTTCTGGCCATGGGCCAGCCGCTTGTAGTGATTGTGCACGGCCACCGACAGCACGCGCTTGGCATGGCCCTGGCCGATCACATAGTCGTCCAGCACCCGGCAGATGTCGCGCGGGCTCGGCACCCCATCGCGCGACTTCACAAGGTTCGTCTTGTGCTCCTCGCGGATGATGTCCATGCAAAGCTCGACGCATTCATCGCAGATGAACACGGTCGGGCCCGCAATCAGCTTGCGCACCTCATGCTGGCTCTTGCCGCAGAAGGAGCAATACAGGGTATTCTTCGAATCGCCGCCGGAGGCCTTGGTCATGCCGGTCAGGTCCCAACGCTACGGAGCCCCGGCCCATTAAGCCGGGAGATTTCTCGCCGCACAATGCAAAACTGCCGCCATGTGACAGATCGGCGGCGGCTCCGCCGCATCAGCCCTTCGCCGGATCGCCCTTGGCCTGGTCGGCCGGCAGGGGGCGGCTGACCACCACCTCGTCGACCAGGCCGAAGGCCTTGGCCTCCTCGGGCGACATGAACTTGTCGCGCTCCATCGCCTGTTCGATCACTTCCAGCGGCTGGCCGGTGTGCTTCACATAGATGCGGTTCAGCCGGTCGCGCGTCGCCAGGATCTCGCGGGCGTGGATCTCGATGTCGGTGGCCTGGCCCTGGGCGCCGCCGGATGGCTGGTGGATCATCACCCGGCTGTGCGGCAGGCAGAAGCGCTTGCCGGCAGCACCGGCCGTCAGCAGCAGCGAGCCCATCGAGGCGGCCTGGCCGATGCACACGGTGGAGACGGGGGAGCGGATGTACTGCATGGTGTCGTACATCGCCATGCCGGAGGTCACGATCCCGCCCGGCGAATTGATGTAGAGCGCGATGTCCTTGTTCGGGTTCTCCGATTCCAGGAACAGAAGCTGCGCGCAGACGAGGCTTGCGACCATGTCGTTGACCTGGCCGACGAGGAAGATGATGCGCTCCTTCAGGAGGCGGGAATAGATGTCGAATGCCCGCTCGCCGCGTGCGGTCTGCTCGACCACCATGGGCACCAGCGTGTTGGCGTAGATTTCGATCGGATCGCGGTCGCGCATCTGTCGTCCTGGCGTTGCGGAAAGATCAGGCGGCCTTGTCGCCCTCATCCTCGGTCTTGAACAACTCCTCGGGCGGCACGGTGCGGGTGGTGACCGTCGCCATCTCCAGGATGAAATCCACGACCTTGTCCTCAAAGATAGGTGCTTTGAGCTGCGCCTGGGCCTGAGGATTCTTCGAGAACAGCTCGATCACCTGGCGCTCCTGCCCGGGATAGCGGCGGGCTTCCTCGAACATCGCCCGGCGCACCTCGTCCTCGCCGACCTGGATGTTGTTCAGCCGCCCGACCTCCGCCAGCAGCAGACCGAGCCGCACCCGCCGCTCGGCGATCTTGCGGAACTCCGCCCTCTCCTCCTCGCTGCCGACGCTGGACAGGTCGGCATCCTCCTTGGTCTCCGGATGGGCCTGGCGCCAGATCAGGGCGAATTCCTGCTCCACCATGCCGGCCGGCACCGCGAAATCGTGCCGCTCCGACAAGAGGTCGAGCAGCTTGCGCTTCACCTTGGCCCGGCCCATGGCGCCGAACTCGCGCTCCATCTGGCCCTTCACCGCCTCGCGCAGGCCCGACAGCTGCTCGAAGCCCAGCGACTTCGCGAACTCATCGTCGATGGCGACCGGCACGGGCTGGCGGATTTCCTTCACCGTCACCACGAATACGGCGTCCTTGCCGGCCAGCTTGTCATTCCCGTAGCCCTCGGGGAAGGTCACCTTCACCTCGCGCTGCTCGCCGGCGGTGGCGCCCACCAGCTGGTCCTCGAAGCCGGCGATGAAGCTGGAGGAGCCGAGCTTCAGGTGGTGGCCCTCGGCGCTCATGCCGTCATGGGCCACGCCATCGACGGTGCCGGCGAAATCGATCACCAGCGTGTCGCCCGTCTGGGCCGGCCGCGGCTCGGCCAGCGGCTCGCTCTTTTCCTGCTGGCTGGCGATGCGGGCGATGCCCTTCTCGATCTCCTCCTCCGTCACCTCGGCGCTCTCGCGCTCCAGCGTCAGGGTGGAGAAGTCCATCGGCACGATCTCCGGCAGCACCTCGACATCGAGGGTGTACTCAAGGTCCGCCCCCTCGGCATAGGCGGTCACCTCCACCTTCGGCTGGCCGGCCGGGCGCAGGCCGCGCTCCTGCATCGCCTGGGCGGAGCTGTCCTGGAGCGCCTCCTGCAGCACCTCGCCGGTCAGCCCGGCGCCAAAGCGCTTCTTCAGCAGGCCGACCGGCACCTTGCCGGGGCGGAAGCCAGGAAGCTGGACGGTGCCGGCAAGCTCCTTGAGGCGGCCGTCCACCTTCTCGGCAATGTCGGCGGCGGCGATCTGGATCTTGAAGGCGCGCTTCAGGCCTTCGTTCAGCGTTTCGGTTACCTGCATCGGAGCGTCCGGGTCTCTTCCCTGATCTGGGCTGCCTCAGTGTTCCTGGCGGGAACGGGCGCTGGTGCGGGCGAAGGGACTTGAACCCCCACGGCTTTCGCCACCAGAACCTAAATCTGGCGTGTCTACCAATTCCACCACGCCCGCAGGGTCTGCCCGCCAGACGAAAGCGCGGTTTAGCCGATCGCCGGGGGCGGCGCAAGGGCGAGCGCGAGGCGGCGCCGGACCGCCGGCAGGGCGGCCGCGAGGTCTTCGGCGATCAGGCCGCGGCCGG
>CAZEQG010000471.1:980-2773 GCA_964514295.1 uncultured Alphaproteobacteria bacterium | reverse complement strand
CCCGCCAGCGCCACCAGGCTCTTGAGCTCCTGCGGGAAGACCATGCGAGACCGGTGGCGCTGGCGGTAGATGCGCCGCGTGCCGTCCTCCTGGGCCTCAAGGGCGACGCCCGGCGGGCGCTCGGCGATCTGGCGGCTGCGGCCGCGCTCTACCGCGAGGCCAATGCAGCAGCACCGGAGCCGGGGCATGACGCGCATCTTGCCTTCTGCGCCTATCTGGACGGCGAGCTTGAGGCGGCGCACGCGCTGTTCGAGGCGGCGCAGCTGGAGCCGCTCCATCTCCTGCTCGATCTTGACGCGCAGCGCCGCTGGCCCTGGCCCGCCATCGCCTGCGCCATGACCTGGAGCAGCTTGCCTACCTCGGCATCGATCCGGCCGGCAGGGCGCTGCTGGAGGGGCTGCTGGCGCGTGGCGAGGATCCCGTGCTGCTGCGCCCGGGCACGCCGGAATTCGCCGCCTTCGCGGCCCTTCAGTCACGCCGCCGGCGGGCCGCCGAAGCGCCGGTCGGGGAGGTGCTGTCGCCCGCCATCGACTGGGCCGGCCTGCCCGCGCGCTATCGTGCCGCCGCGCCGGCGATCCTGGTGCTGGACGACGTGCTGACGACGGAGGCGCTGGCCGCCCTGCGGCGGGACTGCCTCGGCTCGCAGATGTGGTCGAAGACCTATGCCAGCGGCTATCTCAGCGCCGTGCTGGGTGCCGGCTTCCACAGCCTCACCCTGCTGCGGCTGGCCAAGGCGCTGGAGGAACGCCTGGCCCTCCCGGTCGACCCGGCGGCACGGCTGGCGCAGGCCTGGGCCTTCAAATGCGATTCCCGCATGGCCGGCACGGCCGTCCACGCCGATTTCGCGGCCCTCAACGTGAATGTGTGGATCGCGCCGCCCGGGGCGAACCTTGACCCCGAGGGTGGCGGCCTCAGGCTCTATGACGTGCCGCGCCCGCCGGGCTGGGACTTTGCCGACTACAACGCCGATCCGGCCCGCATCCGCGCCTATCTGGCCGAGAAGAACGCCCGCGCCATCGACGTGCCGCACCGCACCAACCGGGCGGTGATCTTCGATTCCCGCCTGTTCCACGAGACCCAGCCGATCCATTTTCGGCCCGAGTATGAGAACCGGCGGGTGAACATCACCCTGCTGTTCGGCCGCAGCGCATAGGCCGCTTCCGCGGCCCACGCGTCAGCCGCGCGCCTTGGCCTGCCGGCGGCGGGCGTGGAGGACGAACTCGGTATAGCCATTGGGCTGGTCGCGGCCCTTGAACACCAGGTCGCAGGCGGCCTGGAAGGCGGCCCCGTCGAAGCCGGGCGCCATCGGGCGGTAAAGCGGGTCGCCGGCGTTCTGGCGGTCGACCACGGCGGCCATGCGGCGCAGCGTCTCCATCACCTGCGCCTCGCTGCACACGCCATGGGCCAGCCAGTTGGCGATGTGCTGGCTGGAGATGCGCAGGGTGGCCCGGTCCTCCATCAGCCCGACATCATTGATGTCGGGCACCTTGGAGCAGCCCACCCCCTGGTCGATCCAGCGCACCACATAGCCCAGGATGCCTTGCGCGTTGTTGTCCAGCTCGGCCTGGATGTCGGCCTCCGACCAGTTCGGCCGGTCGGCCACCGGCACGCTCAGGATGTCGTCCAGGCTGGCGCGCGGCCGGCCGGCGATCTCCTTCTGGCGGGCGAACACGTCGACCTCGTGGTAGTGCAGGGCATGCAGGGTGGCGGCGGTGGGCGAGGGCACCCAGGCGGTGTTGGCGCCGGCCCGGGGGTGGCCGATCTTCTGCGCCAGCATGTCGGCCATGCGGTCG
>CAZEQG010000471.1:0-855 GCA_964514295.1 uncultured Alphaproteobacteria bacterium | reverse complement strand
TCCATGGAGGTGTGGATCTCGTCGCCGGTGCGGTCGAGGAAGCCGGTGTTGATGAACACCACGCGATCGCGGGCGGCCCGGATGCATTCCTTCAGGTTCACCGTGGTCCGCCGCTCCTCGTCCATGATGCCCACCTTCATGGTGAAGCGCGGCATGCCGAGCGCGTCCTCGATGGCGGCGAACAGCTCGTCGGTGAAGGCCACCTCCTCGGGGCCGTGCATCTTCGGCTTCACCACATACATAGAGCCGGCACGGCTGTTCAGCCGCGGCCCGTTGATGTCGTGCAGCGCGATCAGCGCCGTCGCCAGGCCGTCCAGGATGCCTTCGGGGATCTCCTGGCCATAGGCGTCGCGCACGGCATCGGTGAACATGTGGTGGCCGACATTGCGCACCAGCATCAGGCTGCGCCCGGGCAGGGTCAGCGTGCCGCCGGCCGGTGCGGCATAGACCCGGTCGGGGTTGAGGCGCCGCAGCAGCGGCTTGCCGTCCTTCTCGAAGCTTGCGGTCAGGTCGCCCTTCATCAGGCCCAGCCAGTTGCGGTAGACGGCCACCTTGTCCTCGCCGTCGACCGCGGCGACCGAATCCTCGCAGTCCATGATGGTGGTGACCGCCGATTCCAGCAGCAGGTCGGCCACCCCCGCCCGGTCGTCGCGGCCGATCGGGTGGCTGCGGTCGATCCGGATCTCCAGATGCAGCCCGTTCCGGCGCAGCAGGATCGCCTCCGGTGCCGCGGGATCGCCGCGGTAGCCGACGAACTGCGCCGGATCCCGCAGCGCCGGCGACAGCGCGCCGCCCGCCACGGTGTAGGCCGCGACCTCGGCATGGGAGCCGGCGGCCAGCGGCGCCGCCTGGTCC
>CAZEQG010000470.1:0-2783 GCA_964514295.1 uncultured Alphaproteobacteria bacterium | reverse complement strand
CCGCCGACAGCGTGACGAAGAGCAGGGCCAGGGCGTCGGCCTTGAAGACGATTTCGATGCCGGGGGCGATGGCATGGCGCAGGCCGTATTCCTCTCCGGCGGCGACGCCGGCAGTGAGCAGCCCGACCAGCCCGGCCTTGGCCAGCGCGCCGGCGAGGTTGAGCGCGGTGCGCAGGGCGACGCGCTTTTCCGGCAGGGCAAAGATGATCAGCCCCGGTAACAGCGACGAGGCGATCACCGCCAGCGGCAGCCACTGGTTGCTGGTCATGGCTGGACTCCGGCGATCAGGGCGAGCAGCGGCGCCGCGCCCAGGCCGATCAGCACGCTGCCGGCGGCCAGCGCGAACGCCGTCCATTCGAGCAGCGCTGCCGGCCGCTGCGGCAGCGGCACGTCATCGTGCGTGGTCGGGCGGCGGAAAGCCAGGCGCAGCACGCGGAAGACGTAGATGCCGGCAAGCAGCCCGCCGCTGAGCGCGACGACGACAATCCACGGTTGGCCGGCGGCGAGCGCGGCGTCGATCAGCAGCCACTTGGCCAGGAAACCACCCGACGGTGGCAGACCCATCAGCGTCACCCCGGCCAGCGCGAAAGCGAACAAGCTCACCGGCAGATGCGCGGCGGCACCGGCGACGCCGAGCACCCGGTCGCTGCCGCCGACCTTGATCAGCGTGCCGGCGGCGACGAACATCGCCGCCTTCGCCAGGCCATGCGCCGTCGCCTGCAGGATGCCGGCCTGCAGCGCCAGGGCGCCGGTGCCGAGCAGCGGGAAGATGAGGAACAGGTAGCCGAGTTGGGCGACCGTCGAATAGGCGACCAGCATCTTCAGCCGGTCGGCGCGGATGGCCTGCCACGAGCCCCAGAGGATGGCGGCAGCGCCGAGCGCGGCCGGCACCTGGGCGAGCGCCGGCAGGGCTTCGCTCAGCGCGGCGAAGGGGCCGAGCCAGAGACGCAGGAAGAGGTAGAACGAAGCCTTGACCACCAGCGCCGAGAGCAGCGCCGACACTGGCGCCGGGGCGCCGCCGTGGGCCGGCGGCAGCCAGAAATGGAAGGGCAGCAGGGCGGTTTTCAGCAGCAACCCGGTCAGCATCAGGCCGCCGGCCAGCCACACGGCGAGCGGCGCCTCACTGGTGATCAGGCTGCCGAGCAGGCTGGCCGAGACGGTGCCGTAACTGCCGTAGATCAGCGCCACGCCGAACAGGTAGGCGCCCGAGCCGACCAGCGTCGCCAGCAGGTAGCGCAAGGCGGCGGCGATCTGCGCCGCGCCGCCGCCGGCAGCGACCAGACCGACGGCGGCCAGGCCGACCAGTTCCAGCGTCACGTAGAGGTTGAACAGGTCGCCGGAGAGGAAGAGCGCGTTCATGCCGGCCAGCAGGAAGCCGGTCAGCGGCCAGAAGGCGGGCGGCGTGGCTTGGCTGAAATAGCTGCGGGCGTACAGCGCCAGCGCCAGCGCGACGCCCTGGGTGAGCAGCAGCATGACCAGCGACAGGCCGTCGGCAACCAGATGGATGCCCAGCGGCTCGGCCCAGCCGCCGGCCAGGTGGCCGATGCTGCCGTGACTGGCAACGTCGCCAGCCAGCGCGATGACGCACAGCAGCTGGCCGCCGATGCCGGCCAGTCCCAGCATCGGCCCATGGCGGTCGGCGGCGACGAAGGCCAGCGTTGCCCACAACAACGGCAGCAGGATCAGCCAGGCGAGCGGATCGAGCAACGGGGTCATCGGCCGACCTTCCGTCTGTCGTTGGCCATGCGCCGCGCCCGGCTGCCGGCATCGCCGACGCGGGCGATGTCCTCGCGCCCGGTCAGCGCATGCCAGCGCCGGGCCAGGGTCAGCGCCAGCGCGGTGGCGGCGACGGCGACGACGATACCGGTCAGCACCATGGCCTGCGGCACCGGGTCCGGCGTGCCGTCGCGCTGGGCCAGCCCGACCAGGACCAGGAAGGCGCCGCTGCCCATCAGGTTGAAGGCGAGGATGCGGCGCAACAAGGCCTTGAGCAGCAGCACGCCGCCGAGCCCGAGGACGAACAGCAGGCAGCCGGTGGCGGCGTAGATCAGGCCGGCGCTCATGCCTTGTCCGCCCGGAGCAGGAAGAAGGCCGCCAGGTTGACCGCCAGCGAGACGGTCAGCCCGCTCTCGATCAGCACGATCAGCAGGCCGGCATGTTCCGGCGGATAACGCAGCAGGCCGCCCTTGGCCAGCAGCGCGGCGGCGATGGCGAGAAAGAGCAGGAAGCCGCCGGCGATTGCCAGCCGGGGGCCGCGCCGGTCGCGTGGCCAGGGGGCGAGGATTTCGGCCAGGTGCAGCAGCACGGCCGCAGCGGCGAGCACGGCGGCGGCCTGAAAGGCGCCACCGGGGCGGAAGGCGCCAGCCCACAGCAGATAGACGGCGGCCAGCACCATCAGCGGCACGGCCAGGCGGGCCAGGGTCGGCAGCATGGCGTTGCGGCTGTCGGTCGGTGGCGGGGGCGGCAGGCCGGCGGCGAGCATGCCGAGTAAAGCGATGATCAGGACGGCGACTTCGAGGAAGGTGTCGTAGCCGCGAAAGTTGAGCAGCACGGCGGTGACTGGGTGGCTGACGCCGCTGGCGCCGAGGTTGGCGGTGACTTCGCCGGCCAGCCGCACCGGTGCCGGCGGCAGGCCGAGCACGGCGACCAGCAGCGCGGCGGCGAGGCCGAGCAGGGCGACAACGGTCAGGCCGCGCCACAGGGCTTTCATGATTGGCCGTCCTCGTCGTCAGGCCGGCGGGCGCGCAGCGCGGCAACCGCGTCGAGCAGCAGGGCGCCGGTCA
>CAZEQG010000469.1:0-2790 GCA_964514295.1 uncultured Alphaproteobacteria bacterium | reverse complement strand
GATGCGCTGGCCGAGTGGCGGACGGCGCGCGGCAAGTTCGTGCCCGGCTTCGGCCACCGCTTCCACAAGCCGGTGGACCCGCGGGCGCCGCGCCTGCTCGGCCTGGTCGACGAAGCCGCCGCCGCCGGCACCGTCTCGGGCCGCTTCGCCGCCATCGGGCGTGCCGTCGAGTCGCACCTCGCGGCCGAGAAGGGCAAGGCCGTTCCCATGAACATCGACGGCGCCACGGCCGTCATTTTCGCCGAACTGGGGTGCCCGCCGCCGCTCGCCCGCGGCTTCTTCTGCCTGTCGCGATCGGTGGGAATCCTCGCCCACGGCTGGGAACAGATGCAGCAGGGCGGCCGCAACAAAGGCCCGACACCACCGCATTACCGCTGGACATACACCGGTCCCGGGGTTTCCAATTCCTGAAAAGCCAAAATAATCCAAGGCTTCTAATACTAGGGAGGTACTTCCATGAGTTTCATTTCGCGCTCGCGCCACGTCCTGGCCGCGGCGGTGCTCGCCGCCGTCGCGCCGCTGTCGGCAGCCGTCGCCTTCGAGCCGACCAATCCGGAATGCATCGCCCCGGCCAACCCCGGCGGCGGCTGGGACTTCACCTGCCGCCAGGCCGGCAAGGCGCTCTATGACCTGAAGCTGGTGCCGCAGCCCATCCAGGTCAGCAACATGACCGGCGGCTCGGGCGGCGTGGCCTTCGCGCACATCGTGTCCAAGCGCAACGACGACAACAACGTCATCGTCGCCGCCTCCTCGGCCACCTCGACCCGCCTCGCCCAGGGCGCCTTCCCGGGCATGAACAAGGATCAGGTGAACTGGCTCGGCTCGGTCGGCGCCGACTATGGCGTCATCGCCGTTTCCAAGGACAGCCCCATCAAGACGCTTCCCGAGCTGATGGACAAGATCAAGGCCGACCCGACTGCCATTTCGGTGGCCGGCGGCTCGGCGGTCGGCGGCTGGGACCACCTGAAGGTCCTCAACGTCGCCCGCAAGGCCGGCATCGAGAACCTGCGGCAGATCAAGTACGTGCCCTTCGAGGGCGGCGGCGAGGCGGTGACGCAGCTGCTCGGCGGCCACGTCCAGGCCTTCAGCGGCGACATCTCCGAGGCCAAGGGCTTCGTCGACTCGGGCGACATCAAGGTGCTGGCGGTGCTGGCGCCGGAGCGTCTGCCGGGCGAGTTCGGCCGCTTCCCGACCGCCACCGAGCAGGGCATCCCGGCGGTCGGCGCCAACTGGCGCGGCTTCTACGGCCCCGGCGGCATGTCGGACGAGGCGCAGACCTACTGGGCCGACAGCCTGCGCACCATGTACGAAAGCCCCGAGTGGCAGAAGATCATGGAAAACAACGGCCTGATGCCGCTGAAGTTGTACGGTGACGAGTTCGAAGCCTTCGTCGCCGAGCAGATCAAGGACACGGAAGACCTCTCGCGGGAAATCGGCCTGATCAAATGACCAGCGATCGTGTCTTCGGAGCCGTCGGGCTCGCGCTCGCCGGCTTCTACGTCTGGCAGGCGACGCAGATCGAGCTGGGGTTCAGCAGCGATCCGCTCGGCCCCCGGAGTTTCCCGATCATCATCGGCGGGGTGATGGCGCTGGCCAGCGTCTATCCCCTCGTCCGTCCCGACCCCCGGCCGGACTGGCCGGCCGGGGGCCGCCTGCTGGAGATCGCCTTCGCGGTCGCCGTGCTGGTGGCCTATGCGCTGGCGCTGCCGCAGTTCGGCTTCGTGCTGGCGACGGCGGTGGCGGCCGCGATCCTGTCCTGGCGGCTGGGCAGCCGGCCGCTGGGCGCGGTGCTCGCCGGCATCGGGATCTCGGTCGGGATCTACGTGGTGTTCCACCTCATACTGGGATTGTCGCTGGCGCGCGGCCCCTGGGGGTTCTGAACCATGGACGTGCTGTCTTCGCTGATGGACGGGTTCGCCGTCGCCCTGACGTGGCAGAACCTGGGCCTCGCCCTGCTGGGGTGCTTCCTCGGCACCATCATCGGCGCCATGCCGGGCCTCGGCCCGTCCAACGGCGTCGCCATCCTCATCCCGCTCGCCTTCACGCTCGGGCTGCCGGCGACGCCGGCCATCATCCTGCTGACGAGCGTCTATTACGGCGCCATGTACGGCGGGCGCATCTCGTCGATCCTGCTCAACATCCCCGGCGACGAGCCGGCGCTGATGACGACGCTGGACGGCTACCCCATGGCGCAGCAGGGCAAGGCCGGCGAGGCGCTGGCGCTGTCGGGCCTCGCGTCCTTCGTCGGCGCTTTCTTCGCCACCTGGGGCCTCGTGTTCCTGGCGCCGCTGCTGGTGAAGGTGGCGCTGCTGTTCGGCCCGGCGGAGTATTTCGCGCTGTTCGTGCTGGCCTTCGCCACGCTCGGCGGCATCGCCAGCCGCAACCAGTCCAAGGCGGCCTTCGCCGCGGCGCTTGGGCTCGCCATCGCCATGATCGGCGTCGACCACCAGACGGGCATGCCGCGCTACACCTTCGACAACATCCACCTTTACGACGGCATCGACTTCCTGGTCGCCATCGTCGGCCTGTTCGCGGTGTCGGAGGTGTTCATCTTCCTCGAACACCGCGGCGAGGGTGTGGGCGGCAAGACCGGCCCGGTCGGACGCATCACCGTGCCCTTCGCCATGATCAAGCAGACGACGGGCACCATGGGCCGCTCCACGGTGCTCGGCTTCATCGCCGGCGTGCTGCCGGGGGCGGGGGCGTCGCTCGGCTCGTTCATCGCCTACACGGTGGAAAAGCGCCTGGTCGACCGCAAGGGCACCTTCGGCACCGGCGATCCGCGCGGCG
>CAZEQG010000468.1:0-2793 GCA_964514295.1 uncultured Alphaproteobacteria bacterium | reverse complement strand
GGACGGCGATGGCCGCACCGATGCCCGAGGCCGCGCCGGTCACCAGCGCGGCCGGCGGCGGCCCGCTCACTCCTGTTCCGGAAGCTGCCGGGCAAACCGGCCGAGGCGCGGGAACACCACCGTGTTCTCCCGGTTCTCGGCCCGCGATTCCATCTGCCGCCAGTCGCGCGCGGTATCCCGCGCCTGGGCCACCTGGCGCTGGGTGCGGGCCGTCACCGCCGCGCGCTCCTGGGCGGCCTCGTCGATCTGCCGGCGCTGCCAGCCGGGCAGGGCGTTGAAGGCGGCGCGGGCCGTGAACATGTCCACCGCCTTGCCGGTCTGGTAGGCACGGCGCACCTCGCGGGCGACCAGATTGGCCTGACCGAGCTGCTGGTTCACCGTGTCCGACAGGATGCCAAGGGCGCGCCGCTCGGTATCTGGCTGCATCGACATGCTTCCCGATGAAAGAGCGCCATTTTGCCCTGAACCGGCGCCGCCGGCAATCGCGGCCGCGGCTACTTGAAACGCGCCACGGCGGTCTCGAAGGCGTGCAGCAGGGCCGACTCCGTATCGCCCCCCTGGCCGCGGATGCGGCTGAACAGCACGACATAAAGCGCGTCGATGTGGAAGCTGATGATCTTGAGCTGCACCGCGGTCACGCTGTCGCGCCCGCGCACGAAGGCGTTCAGCGACTTCGCGATGGCGGTCAGCAGGGGGAAGGAGAAGGTGCCGCCCAGCCCCTTGATCTCGAAGGCGGCGGCCTCGATCTCGCGCAGATAGCTGATGGCCGCCTGCTGGTTGGCGGGGCCGCGCAGCGAGGCTTCGCGCAACGCCTTGAGCTTTGCCCCGATGGTGGTGATGACCTTGTCGGTCGAGGCCTCGACGGCCTGTTCCAGGCGCTTCAGGTCCTCGCGCGTCGGCTGCAGCAGCATGCCGCGCGAGCTGTTCACGGCGCGGCGGCGCAGTTCCGTCTCGGCCGGAATGATCTCGGCCCGGCTCGGCGCCCGCCGGGGCCGGGGGGTTCTGGCATCGGTCTCCGTCTCGCCGTCCATCATCCTCGTCCTCTAGAGTTCGCCCCTCCGCTCAGCGCCGCCGCCGGTCGGGGCCGTCGAAGGTCACCTGGCGGCGCCGCCGGTCGGGCCCGAAATAGCCCTCGGCGCGCACGAAGGGGCGCGGCCTGGCGATCACCGACACCAGGCGCCGGTACAGCCCCTCGACCGTGAAGGGCTTGGCCAGGAACTCGGTCACCCCCATGTCGCGGGCGGCGACCACGAACTCCTCCTCCGAATTGGCGGTCAGCATGACCACCGGCAGCATGGCGTTGGGCGAGGCCGGGTCGCTGCGGATGAAGCGCAGCAGGTCCATGCCCGTCTGCGGCTCCAGCGCCCACTCCATGATCGCGACATCGGTCTCGCCGGCCGACAGGATGCGCAGCGCCCGGTCGGAATCCCCGGCGCGGTAGATCACCGCCGTTCCCATCATGCGCAATATGTCATGCAGCAGGTCGAGGAACAGCGGATTGCCGTCGACGATCAGGAAACGCACGCGGCTGAAATCAATTCTTTCCGACATTCGCCCTCAGGACCGTTTGCCGCCGCACCGGAACCAGATACACCTTCTTCCTACCAAGGGCCACGCCCAGGCAACCATGCCGAAGGATGAGATGGATCTGACCTGCTTTGCCGCCGACTACAGCCAGGCCCGGGCGAAGTTCCTGGAGGCGGCCGGCGCCGCCGGGGCGGCCTTGCGCAGCTGGGCCAACCCAAATCCCGGGCCGCGGGGCGAGGCGCTGTTCACCGACACCGCCTGGCTTGGGCCGGTGGACGCGCCGAAGGCGCTGGTGGTGATCTCCGGCACCCACGGCGCCGAAGGCTTCGCAGGCTCCGGCCCGCAGGTCGATTTCCTGCGCGGGCCGGCGCGCCGCCAGGTGCCCGCCGATACCGGCGTGCTGCTGATCCACGCCATCAACCCGCACGGCTTTGCCTGGCTGCGCCGGGTGACGGAGGAGAATGTCGACCTCAACCGCAACTGGGTCGATTTCAGCCAGCCGCTGCCGCAGAACCCGGGCTATGCGGCGCTTCACGCCTGCTTCGTGCCGCCGGCGCTCGACGCCGCGACGCTGGCCAGGGCCGATGCGGAGGTGGCCCGCTTCCGGGCCGAACATGGCGATCACGCCACGCGGGTCGCCCGCTCCAGCGGCCAGTACACCCATGCCGACGGCATCTTCTATGGCGGCAGCGGGCCGACCTGGTCGCGCCGCACCAGCGAAGCCATCCTTGCCCATTATCTCGGCGCGGCACGCACGGTTGCCATCGTTGACGTGCACACCGGCCTCGGCCCCTATGGCTATGGCGAGCCGATCTGCAACCATGCCCCGGGCAGCGACCGGGTGAACCGCGCCAAGGCCTGGTGGGGCGACAGCGTCACCGAGCCGCTGCTCGGCACCTCCGCCTCGCAGGAGAAGTGGGGCCTGACCGAGTTCGGCTATGAGCGGGCGCTGGCCCATGCCGACATCGCCTTCGTGGCGCTGGAGTTCGGCACCTACTCCTCGGCCGAAGGCTATGCCGCGCTGCGCGCCGACCACTGGCTGCACCGCTACGGCGATCCGTCCGGCCCCGAGGCGGCAGCGATCAAGGCCGCGCTGCGCCGCCAGTTCTTCCCCGACAAGGACGACTGGAAGGAGATGGTGCTGTTCCGCACCGCCCAGGTGCTGCGCCAGGCGCTGCAGGGCCTCGCCGCCAGCCCGCCGCATCGCTAGCGTCCTGCCGCCGCGGCGGCGGCCCGGCGGGCGACCAGATGGAACAGGTGCCAGCG
>CAZEQG010000467.1:0-2793 GCA_964514295.1 uncultured Alphaproteobacteria bacterium | reverse complement strand
CGGCGAGGATGCGCTGCTCGCCAGCGCCCGCCGGCGGCTGGCGCCGCTGCTGGCCGAGGGCGTGACCACGATCGAGGTGAAATCGGGCTATGGCCTCGACACCGCCACTGAGCTGAAGCAGCTCCGCGTCGCCCGGCGCCTCGCCGGCGCCCTGCCGGTCGGCGTGCGCACCACGCTGCTGGCGCTGCACGCGCTGCCGGCGGAGTTCGAGGGACGGGCCGACGATTTCGTGGCGCTGGCGGTGGAGGAGATGCTGCCGGCCGCCCTCGCCGAGGGGCTGGTGGATGCGGTTGACGCCTTCTGCGAGACCATCGCCTTCTCGCCGGCCCAGGTGGACCGCCTGTTCGCCGCCGCCCGGGCCCGCGGCCTGCCGGTGAAGCTGCACGCCGAGCAGCTCTCGAACCTGGGCGGGGCGGCGCTGGCGGCACGCCACGGGGCGCTGTCGGCCGACCATCTGGAATACCTCGACGCCGACGGGGTGGCGGCGATGGCCGCCGCCGGCAGCGTCGCCGTGCTGCTGCCGGGCGCCTTCCACATGCTGCGGGAGACGAAGCTGCCGCCGGTCGATCTGCTGCGCCATCACGGCGTCGGCATGGCAGTGTCAACCGACTGCAACCCCGGCACCTCGCCCGTCACCTCGCTGCTGGCGATGCTGAACTTTGCCTGCACCCTGTTCCGCCTGACACCGGCGGAAGCGATCGCCGGCGTCACGCGGGAGGCCGCGCGCGCCCTGGGGCTTGCCGGCAGCCACGGCACGCTCGCCCCGGGCAAGGTGGCCGACCTTGCCGCCTATGCCGTGGGCAGGCCGGCCGAACTCGCCTACCGGCTGGGGTTCAACCCCTGCATCGGGGTGTGGAAGGCGGGCGTGAAGGTGGGGTGAGGCCGCGCCGTCAGCCCCAGTTCAGCAGCATCACCCCGCCCACGATCATCGCCAGCGCGGCAAGCTGCACCCAGCCCAGCGGCTCGCCGAAGGCATAATGCGCGACCACCGCAACCACCACATAGGACAGGCTGACCGAGGGAAAGGCGACCGAGACCGGCAGCTTGCGCAGGGCGTAGATGTAGCCGAAGGCGGCGACGCCATAGAAGAACAGGCCGAGGATCGTCTGCCAGCGCAGGAGCTGGGCCAGGAAGCTGCCCTCGCCGCCGGCCCCGAGCTTCAGCGTGAGCTGCCCGGCGACGCCGACCACCACGCCGATGGCAAGCCCGAGATAGGCGTCGATCACGCCGCCTCCGCCTGGCGGGAGCGGTAGACGTCGCGCACGATGCCCTGGGGCTTGTTGTTGAGGGTCAGGAACAGGCGGCCGACATATTCGCCGACCACCCCGATCATGATCATCTGCACCCCCGACAGCAGCAGCGTCGCCGCCATGATCGAGGCCCAGCCGGGCGGCGTCTCGCGGAACACGGCCTCCAGCACGATCAGCACGAAGCCGAGGAAGCCGAGGGCGCTCAGCGCGATCCCCGCCAGCGCGCTGATCCGCAAGGGGGCGACGGAAAAGCCCAGGAACATGTTCAGCCACAGCCGCACCAGCCGGCGCAGCGTGTAGTTGGAGCGGCCTTCGGCGCGGGCGAGATGGCGCACCTCCAGCCGGCCGATGTTGGTGGTGACCTGCATGATCAGCCCGTCGACGTATGGATAGGGGCCGCGGTAGCGCAGCACCTGTTCGGCCACAAAGGCGCTCATGCAGCGGAAGCTCGACAGATAGAGCCCCTTCGGCTTGTCGAGGAGCTGGTCGGCGCACCAGTTGGTGAAGCGGCTGCCGAGATTGCGCCACCACGCATGCTGCTTGACCGCGTAATAGGTATAGACCACGTCCAGCCCATTGTCGGCGGCGTGCCGCCACAGCCGCACCACCTCCTCCGGCGGGTTCTGCAGGTCATCGTCCATGGTGATCACATAATCGCCGCGGGCATGGGCAAGCCCGGTCATCACCGCATTGTGCTCGCCGTAGTTGCGGGCATGGTTGACCACGGTGATCGCCACGCTCGCCCGGTCCGCCAGCTCGCGGCACACCGCCAGAGAATTGTCGGGGCTGCCGTCGTTCACCAGCACGATCTCCAGCCCGCCCGGCACCTCCAGCCCCGACAGCGCCTCGACCAGCACCGGCACCGACTGCGCCCCGCGATAGACCGGCACCACGATCGACAGGGCGAAGGGCCGCCCCGACGCGCCCGCCTCGCTCACTTCACGCCGACCGCGATGATGGCGCCCCCGAAGGGCAGCCTGATGCCGGCCGCGATCAGCCGGCGCTCCACGGCCAGCACCGCACGGAAGGCGCGGTCCAGGATGGGGTTGAAATCGCTCACGTCGCTTGCCGCCTCGCCGGTCGAAAGCAGTTTCCGCTGGATCACCATGAGCGGAAACAGCAGCGAATTCCAGTAGAAGGCATCGGCCTGCGCGAAGCCGGCCGCGCGCAGCAGCGCCAGCACCTGGCCGCGGGTGAAGCGGCGGGCATTGCTGACCGCGCGGTCATGGGCCGAGAACATCCAGCCATAGGCCGGCAGGTTCAGGATGACCGCGCCTCCCGGCATCAGGCAACGCCGCATCTCGGCCAGCGCCACCGGCGGATCGACCGCGGCATGGCACAGCACATCGGCGCTGAACACGGCGGCGAAGCGGCCCTCGGCGAAGGGCAGCGCCAGGGTGGAGGCGCGCAGGGTCGCGGCCACGCCCATCTGGCGCGCCAGGCCCACCGCCTCGGCCGCCGGATCGATGCCATAGGCCGGCCGCCCCGGATGGCGCGCGGCAAACCGCCGCAGCAAGACCGCCCGCCGCCGCACCCAGCAGGA
>CAZEQG010000466.1:0-2793 GCA_964514295.1 uncultured Alphaproteobacteria bacterium | reverse complement strand
CGGGCCGGCAGAGCGCGCTGCGCCGGTTCCTGGCCGACCGCGTGCTGGCCGGGCTGCATGACCGCGATGGCGTCGCCGCCGCCCAGATCTGGGAGGCCGATGTCGCGGTCACCGCCGCCGGCGGGCCGCAGCCCGGCGCCGCCGAACTGCTGCTGCTGATCGAGGCAAATGACACCGCCACGGCGGAATCCTGCTGGAAGGGCGTGCTGACCAAGGAGACGCTGGCCGATCTCGACCAGGCACCGCCGGTCGCCGGCTGCTACCGCCTGCTGCGGCTGCTGGCGCGCTGAGCAAAGCCCCGCCGCCAGGCGGGGCGGCGGCCCTCAGGCCATCTCCCCTCAGGCCAGCCCCTCGGCGGCGAAAGCCTCGCGGGTGGCCGGGCGGGCGCCGACGGCGGCATAGTGGCGGCCGATCAGCGGCAGGGTCTTTGCCGGCGGTGCTGCAAGGTTGCGCCCCCAGCGGGTGAGCATGAACAGGTAGATGTCGGCGGCGCTGAACCCGTCGCCGCACAGCCAGGGCCCGCCTGCGGCCAGAGCCTGTTCCAGGCGCCCGAACAGGGTGCCGACCGTTGCCTCGGCCCTGGCCTTCACCTCGGCCTGAGCGGCTGCGGTGGCGGCGTAATGATCGGCGTGGAAATAGGCCATGAAGGCTTCCTGGAGGGTGTTGGTAAGGAACACCATCCATTGCAGGAAGCCGGGCCGGGCGGGGCTGCCGGGTGCCGGGGCGAGCCCGGGGTGGCGCTCGCAGAGCAGCAGGCAGATCGCCGCCGATTCGAACACCGGCCTGCCATCGGCGATCAGCGTCGGCACGCGCCCGTTCGGGTTCAGCTTCAGATAGGCCGGGGTCTTGTGGGCGCCGGCCCTGGTGTCGATCAGGCTGAGTGAGAAGGTCACGCCCAGCTCGCGCAGCAGGATATGCGGGGCGAGGCTGGCGGCGCCCGGCGAATACATCAGCTCGTAGGACATGGCCCCCTCAGCACTTTCCCCTGGCGCAGCCTTCGCCCGCGGGCTCGCGCGTGGCCTCGTAGAGGCGGTCCGGCTCCTCGTCGCCGAAGGACGGCCGCAGCCGCTGGACCAGGCGCTGGATGTCGCGCCGGGTCTGCTCGAAGCGGAACAGCTCGCGCCCGGTCAGCTTCTCGCCGGCCGGCATGGCGACGGACAGCGGGTTCACCTGCTCGCCACCGCGCAGCACCTCGTAGTGCAGGTGGGGGCCGGTCGACTGGCCGGTGGACCCGACATAGCCGATCACCTGGCCCTGGCGCACGCGCTGGCCGGGGGCGATGCCGCGGGCAAAGCCGGAGAGATGGGCGTAGGCGGTGGAGTAGCTGGCATTGTGGCGCAGGCGCACATAGTTGCCATAACCGCCATTGGGCCCGGCCTTCTCGACCACCCCATGGCCGGCCGCCATCACCGGGGTGCCGGTGGGGGCGCCGAAATCCACGCCCTTGTGCATCTTCGTGAAGCCCAGGATCGGATGCTTGCGGCGGCCGAAGCCGCTGGTGATGCGGGCACCGTCCAGGGGGGTGCGCATCAGCTCCTTGCGCACCGACTGGCCGCGCTCGTCGAAGAAGTCGGTCGGCCCCTGCCCGGGGGTATGGCGGTAGAGCGCCCGGGTGCGCCCGCTCAGTGTCATCGCGGCATAGATCACCTCGCCGTCGCGGGCGACCGAGCCGTCCTCGTCGATGAGCTGCTCCCACACCACCTCGAAGCGGTCGCCGGGCTGGATGTCGCGCTGGAAGTCGACATCGTAGGAGAAGGCCTTCACCATCTCCATCAGCACCGGCACCGGCACTTCGGCAGAGACCGCCGCCTCGTAGAGGCTGGAGACGATGGTGCCGCCGCCATAGGCCGGCTCCGGCGACAGCGGCCGCTCGATCTCGATCGAGGCGAAATTTCCGTCCTCGGCGCGCATCACGCTGATCTCGCGCTCGACCGAGGGCCGGATGGTGAGGCCGAGGAAGCCGCTGTCCTCCGCGTTCTCGCCGCGCGAGCCGTCGGCCTCCCGGCCGGCGAAGGTCAGCGTCACCTCCTGGCCGGCGCGCAGCTTGCGCGGGTCCCACACCCCGCGCAGCACGCCGATCGCCTGGAACGCCTCCTCGCGCTTGATGCCGGCGCCGACCAGCAGCTCCATCAGGGTGTTGCCGCGCTGCACCTCGATCACCCGCTCGACCGTCGGCGGCGCCAGGTCCCAGGCCGGCACCTCGCGGGCCACGGGAAGGTCGGGGATCTCGACCGGCGGGATCTGCCACACCAGCTCGCGGTCACCGCTGGGCTGCAGCGCCGGGCCGGGGGCGACCGGCGTCGCATCCGGCGGTGGCACCAGCGCCCCCGTGACGTCTGGCCCGAAGGCGGCAAGAATGGCGATCATTCCCGCCGTCGTGGTCGCCAGCAATCCCGCTCGCATCCGCCACGCCCCCCCGCGCATGGTGTTTGTCGCTCGCAGGACCTTGGCGTTAACTTTCTGGCAAGTCAACAAAACGCTCCCCGGGAACCCGGATGACGGTTGGCGGCAACAGCGGCTGGTGGCCAGCCATCCCCTTCTACACCATATTTGGCGGCGGGTTGACAGGCATTCGCAGCCGTCGCGGCGCTGCCGAGGGTCTCGCCGATGCCGCCCCTCCAGGCAAGCCCGGGCGGTGCAAAAAAACGCAACAAAAGGGTTTGACAGCCGGAAAGGCCGGGGTCTATAAGCCGGCCTCCGCAGCGAACGGCGGCCGCCGAAACGGCCTCCCAACCTGCGCCGCTCATTGACAAGTGACAGATATTGGAAGGGAAGCGGAGGCGGTGTTGCCTT
>CAZEQG010000465.1:0-2799 GCA_964514295.1 uncultured Alphaproteobacteria bacterium | reverse complement strand
GGGCCGGGCTGCGAGCTCAAGCACCGCCGCCTGCGCCTGCCAGCCCGTGGTCGCCGCCACGCCGGGCGGCGGCGCGCCGAGGAAGGGGCGCTGCGCGACCAGGCGGATGTGCAGCGGGTAGCCGCCGATGGCGATGCCGTGATGGCTGACGGTGTAGCCCTCCGCCTGGCGGGCCAGCATCCAGTCGTCCACCGCCCGGCGCACGAAGCCCACGGCGGCGTGCCAGTAGATGGTGTAGGCGATGCCCAGCAGGGCGGTGGCGGCGCTGGCGATGGCCAGGAGCAGGCGCCAGCGGCGGATGGTCGGCAATGGCATGGGGCGCTTATATCAGGCTTCCGACAGGCTTGCCGCTGCCGGCGCGATACGCATACTGCGGCGCCGTGAAGCCGCCCGCCCATCCCCTGCTGTTCCCGCCCGACCGTGCGCCCTGGGTGTTCGCCTATGGCTCGCTGATGTGGAATCCGGAATTCGTTCCGGCCGAAACGCGGGCCGCCCGGGTGGTCGGCCTGCACCGCAGCTTCTGCGTCTATTCGCAGCACTACCGCGGCACCCCGGAGCGTCCGGGGCTGGTGCTGGGGCTGGACCAGGGCGGGGCGTGCAGCGGGCGGGTGCTGCGCGTCGCCGAGGCCGACCGCGCGGCCGTCTCGGACTATCTGTGGGAGCGCGAACTGGCTGGCGGCGCGGTCTACGAGACGCGCTGGGTGAAGGCCGAGACCGCGGCGGGGCCGGTGGAGGCGCTGGCCTTCGTGGTCGACCCGCGCGACCCGCAATATGCCGGCCGGCTGGCGCCCGAGCAGGTGGCGGCCTTCATCCGCCAGGGCGTCGGCGCGCGCGGCAGCAACCGCGACTACCTGGCCGCCACCCTTGCCCATCTGACCGAGATGGGCATTCGCGACAGCGCGCTCGAACACCTGGCGGCGCTGGTGGAGGCCTATGATTCCGGCATCCTGCCGCTGCCGCCGCTGCCCCCGGCCCCGGCGGTGCCCTTCTAGGCCCGCCTCAGTCCAGCGGCCGGCGGCGGCGCCAGGGGGTGGCCACCTCATAGGCATGGCCGATCGCCATCACCGTTGCCTCCTCGAAGGGCCGGCCGCCGATCTGCAGGCCGAGCGGGATGCCATCGGCCGAAAAGCCCATGCATACGCAGGCCACCGGGCTGCCGGCGATGCTGAAGGGGGCGGCGAGATTGGGGCTGGTCCAGGTGCCGAACTTCGGCACGCTGGCGACCGGCGGGGCGGCCATGGCCACCACCGGCAGGGCCAGCGCATCGACATCCGCAAGGCAGGCGCCGATCGCCTTCACCAGGATGGCGCGCAGGCGCTGGGCATCCAGATAGTCGCCGGCGTCCACGAAGGCGCCCAGCGTCAGCCGGTCGCGGGCGAATTCGCCATAGCGCTCGGGCGTCGCCGCCAGATCGGCGCGGTGGATGGCGAAGGCTTCGGCCAGCAGCGTCACGTGGCAGCTTGCCGTGTAGTCGGCCAGCGGCGGCAGCTCGACCTCGCGGACCGTGCAGCCCTCGCGCGCCAGCACCGCCATCGCCTCGTCGAAGGCGACCAGCATCTCGGGCGTCGATTGCGCGTCGCCGGCAAACCAGCGGCGCGGCACGCCGATGGTCAGGCCCTGCAGCGGCCGGCGCAGCAGCCCGGCATAGTCCGGCACCGGCCGGTCCGCGCTGCCGGGATCGGCCGGGTCGTGGCCGGCGATCGCCTGCAGCGTGACGGCGCAGTCCTCCATTGTCCAGCACAGCGGGCCGACATGGTCCAGCGACCAGGACAGCGGCACCACGCCGCTGCGCGGCACTCGGCCATAGGTCGGCTTCACGCCGGCCACGCCGTTGTGGGCGCAGGGGAAGCGGATCGATCCCGAGGTGTCGCTGCCGAGCGTGGCGAAGGCGAGCCCCGCCGCCGCCGCGACGCCCGAGCCGCTGGAGGAGCCGCCGGCGAAGCGTTCCGGGTTCCACGGATTGAGCGCGCGCGGAAAGGGCAGGTCGTCGCTGGGGCCGCCGGTCGCGAATTCGTGGGTGGCAAGCTTTCCCATCAGCACCGCCCCGGCCTCGGCGAGGCGGGCGGCGACCGTGGAGTCGGCGGCCGGCACCCGGTCCACCAGCACGCCGGAATGGGCGGTGGTGCGGATGCCGGCGGTGTCCATGATGTCCTTCAGCGCCACCGGGATGCCATGCAGCGGGCCGCGATGGCGGCCGGCCTTCATCTCCGCCACGGCGCGTGCGGCATCGGCGCGGGCGCGCTCGGCCGCCACCAGCACATAGGCGCGCAGGCGCGGGTTCAGTTCGGCGATGCGGGCCAGCATGTGCTCGCACAGGGCCACCGGCGACAGGCTGCCCGCGGCGAAGCGGCGCTGCACCTCGGCGATGGACAGGTAGTGGAGGGCCCCGGTCATCGGGCGCGCGCCACCGGGTCGAACACCGTCACCGGCTCCAGCGCGTAGTCGCGGCCGCGCCGGCAGCGGACCAGCGATTCCATCAGCTTCGGATAGATCGCCTCGACCGCCGCCAGGCGTTCGGGCGACAGGGTCAGCCCGGCACGGGCGGCCATGGCCGCGAGCTGGTCGCGGCTTGGCGTGTCGGTCATGGGGATCACCTCTTAAGGATGGAGCCGAGAAGGCCGCGCACGATCGCCCGGCCGACCGAAGAGCCTACCGTGCGCACGGCGCTCGACACCAGATGCTCGGTCAGCGTCATCCGCTGCCGCCCGCCGCCGCCGGAGCGCGCCGGCGGCCGTGGCGCCCCGTATCCGCCCTGGCCGTAGCCGTAGCTGCCGGCGCCGGGTGCCGGTGCGGTAGGCG
>CAZEQG010000464.1:0-2805 GCA_964514295.1 uncultured Alphaproteobacteria bacterium | reverse complement strand
GTTTTCGCTGGCGAAGGTGAACGTGAGGGTGACGGCGGTCATGGTGTGGTGTCCTTTCAGAAGGGATCGCTCTCGGACGGGCGGGCGTCGTCCAGGATCGAGGAGGTGTCGGGGTTCTGCGTTGGGTCGAAGTCCTTGCGGGCCTCGGCCAGTGCCTTCAGCGCCGCGGCCTCCGGCCCCTCCCCGGCGAGCCACAGATGGGTGTCGCCAAGCCGGGCCAGCGCCTGCAGCAGCACGTCATAGGCCTTGTTGCGGTGCAGCCGGCCCATGGCCAGCAGCAGCGGCACGCCCGCGGGCGTGTCGAGCGCCGCGCGGGGCAGGGGCGGGGCGGACGGGGCCGGCACGAAGTTCGGCAGATGGTGGACGCGCGATGCCGGCCAGCCATGGCTGCGGATATAGTCGCAGATGGCCTCGGTGTTGCCGTAGTAGCGCAGGTTGTAGGAGCCGCCCAGCCGGGCGATCTTCACATAGGGGCCGGGCGGCGTCATGCCGCTGGCGCGGTTCATCCAGGTGAGCGCGACATCGGGCTCGAAGTCGGCGGCGATGGCGGCGATCCGCCGGCGGGTCAGGAAATCCCAGCGGCCGCCGAAGGCAAGCTCGGCCGGCTCGGGTCCCTCGGCGCGGATCGCCGCGGCGCGGGCCGGATCGCGGCGGATGACCACGCGCTGCGGCATGCCGGCCCGGTGCAGCGCGCCCACCAGCCGCACGAAGAAGGTCTCGGCCCCGCCGACCGGCGCGCCCGACATCACCTGCAGCAGCCGCTTCATGCCGGCACCAGGTCCTCGAAGGCGGCCGCGGCCTCGTCCCAGCCCCAGCCGCGCTGATGGGCGATCGCGTGATGGGCATGCGTCCACCACAGCGCATCGTCGGACAGCAGCCGCAGTGCTGCGCCCACGAAAGCCTCGTCGTCGCGGGCCACGAAGCCGGTCTGGCCGTCGCGCACGCGCTCGGGCACCGCGCCGCGGTCGCCGACCACGCAAGGCAGCCCAGCCGCCTGTGCCTCGGCCACGGCAAGGCAGAATGTCTCGCCCTGGTCGCCGCCATACAACATCACGCGGCAGCCCCGCATCTCCTCGGCCAGGATCGCCTTGGACACCGGCGGATGCACATGCACGCCGCAGCCGGCCAGATCGCGGGCGAGCTGCAACACCGCCTCCATGCGCGCGGCCTTGGCGCCGCCGCCATAGGTTTGCGGGCCCGAGAAGACATGCAGCTCGGCCTCCGGCAGGCGCGGCTGGATGCGCGTCACCCACAGCCGCAGCAGCCAGTCCAGCCCGCGCAGGGGATTGGAGGTGAAGATCGCCCGGGGCGGCGGCGTCTCCTCCGGCGGCGGCAGGGTGCGGAAGACTTCCGAGACGCCCAGCGGCACGATCAGCCGCCCGCCATCCGGTGCGATCGCGGGGTAGCCGCGGCGGTGATGCTCGCCGGCGAAGACCAGGACCGGCCGGCTGCGCCACAGCTTGCTGAGATAGCGCCACTTCAGCAGGTAGCGGGCCGGGTTGTGCAGCCAGAACGCCCGCCGCAGCGCCCCCGGCACCAACTCGATCAGCCGGTCGCCGCGATTGGCGATATAGAGGTCGCAGGCATCGGGCAGGCCATCGCCGAGGCTGCGCCAGCGCACGCCTTCCAGCTCCAGCGCCCCGGCGCCGCGCGTGTAGGCATCGACCCTGTGGCCGCGCCGCGCCAGCGCCTCGGCCAGCGACACGAAGGCCGTCTCGGCCCCGCCCAGCGGCCCGGCCCTCAGGCTCCTGCCGTCGAAGGGCAGTCCGTCGTCCGACATCACGATGTGGCTCATGTTTCGGGCGGATCGGTTTCCAGACGGGCCTTCAGGTGGGACAGCAGCGGATACAGGCCGGCGCACAGTGCGATCAGGAAGCCATACCCCCCTTCACGCCAGCCGCTGCGGAACACATAGCACTTCACGAAGCGCGAGACGAAGCGTCGAAGCTGCCCGGGCAGGCTGCCGGCGGTGCCGTGCTGGCGCATGTCGGCGGCGCGCAGGCTCGAATAGCGGTCGAGCCGGCGCAGCATGTCGGAGATGTCGCGGTCGACCAGATGGTCGATGCGGGCGGCCAGCATCCGGCCCTTGCGGGCCGGTCCGCCGTCGCGCCCGCGCCAGGCGAGGCTGGGATGCACCCGCTCCGGGCCCCAGGTCTTGGCGTCGCGGCGGAACAGCCCGGGATAGGCCGCCTTGCCGAAGGAGCCGCCCCAGCCGTGCCGCACCAGGCGCCGGCCGATGTAGTTGTCGACGGGGATCTCGTGATAGTCGGCATCGGAGGTGGCGATGGTGCGCCTGATCTCGGCCGCCAGCTCCTCGGTCACGCGCTCGTCGGCATCGACCTCCAGCACCCAGTCACCCTGGCAGGCCGCGATCGCGGCGTTGCGCCGCGTCCCTTCAAGCGGCCAGGCGCCTTCCAGCACGCGGGCGCCGAAGGCCCGGGCGATATCCGCCGAGCCGTCGCTGCTGCGGTCCAGGGCGACCACGATCTCGTCGGCAAAGCCAAGCCGGGCGAGACAGTCGGCAAGCTGTGCCGCCTCGTCGCGCGCAACCACCAGGGCGGACAGCCGCGCCATCAGCCGACACGGGCCAGCAGCCGCAGCGCGGCAGCCTCGGCGGTCTCGACCGGCAGGCTGTCCATCAGGCCGGCGCTGGTGCGATGATCGAAGCCGGGACTGCCGACCAGGCGCTCATAGGGCACCTCGGTGGTGGCCACCGCCGCGCGCGGTCCCCAGGGCGCGTAGCGCACCGCCGGGCTGGGCCCGAACAGGCCCAGGGTCGGCGCGCCCGCCGCCGCGGCCAGGTGC
>CAZEQG010000463.1:2535-2826 GCA_964514295.1 uncultured Alphaproteobacteria bacterium | reverse complement strand
CCCCGCAGATCCTGGCCGCCGCCGCCGGCCTGATCGCGCGCAACGAGGGCCGGCTGGGCAAGACCCTGTGGACCGAGCGCAATGCCGGCGATCCGGTACTGGTGCGCTCGCTTTGGGATGGCGAGGAGGAGGCGCGCGCGGTGGCCGAGGATGTGGAGGCCGCCCAGCGCGCCGGCACCTCGCTGGCAGAGATCGCCGTGCTGGTGCGCGCTGGCTTCCAGACCCGCGAGTTCGAGGAGCGCTTCCTTACCCTTGGCATCCCTTACCGCGTGGTCGGTGGTCCGCGCTTCT
>CAZEQG010000463.1:0-2521 GCA_964514295.1 uncultured Alphaproteobacteria bacterium | reverse complement strand
ATCCGCGACGCGCTGGCCTATCTGCGCGTCATCGCCCAGCCCGACGACGATCTCGCCTTCGAGCGGATCGTCAACCTGCCGCGCCGCGGCATCGGGGACGCCACGCTGCGGGCCGCCCACCGCCTGGCCCGGGCGCGCGGCCTGGCGCTGACCACCGCCTGCGCCGAGCTGGTGGCGACCGACGAGCTGAAGCCGGCCGCGCGCAAGGCGCTGTCCCGGCTGCTGGAGGATTTCGCCCGCTGGCGCGCCATGCTGCAGGGCATCGGCCATGTCGAGGTGGTCGAAACCGTGCTGGACGAGAGCGGCTACACCGCGATGTGGCAGGCCGACCGTTCGGCCGAGGCGCCAGGGCGGCTGGAGAACCTGAAGGAGCTGGTGGTCGCGATCGCCGAGTTCGAGAACCTGCAAGGCTTCCTGGAGCATGTCAGCCTGGTCATGGAGCAGGCCGGCGCCGGCACCGGCGAGCAGGTCACCGTGATGACGCTGCACGCGGCCAAGGGGCTGGAGTTCGAGCAGGTGTTCCTGCCCGGCTGGGAGGAGGGGCTGTTCCCCCACCCGCGCGCCCTCGACGAGAAGGGCCAGGCCGGGCTGGAGGAGGAGCGGCGGCTCGCCTATGTCGGCCTTACACGGGCCAAGCGGCGGGCGGTGGTGAGCCATGCGGCCAACCGGCGCATCCACAACATGTGGCAGTCGATGCTGCCTTCCCGCTTCATTGCCGAACTGCCGGGCGAGGCGGTGGAGACGGACAACCGCAGCGGGCTCGGCGGCGGCGGGCGGGGCAGCTTCACCGATTACTGGTCGGCCCCGCCACGCTTCGACCGCGGCTATTTCGACCGCCGCCCGGCGGCGCTTATCGAGGGCCGGGCGAGCGTCGTGCCGGCGGCGGCCGGCGGCGGCTACCGCCCGGGCGACCGGGTGTTCCACCAGAAATTCGGCTATGGCACGGTCGGTGCGGTCGATGGCGACAAGCTCGACATCGCCTTCGAGAAGGCCGGCACCAAGAAGGTGATCGACAGCTTCGTCGAACGGGCCTGACCACCGCGGGGTCCGGCGCAGCGGCCGTTCAGTCCACCAGGCCGAGATAGGCCTTGCGGATCTCCGGCCGGCGCAGCAGGTCGTCGGCGGGCCCCTGCATGACGATGCGGCCTTCCTCCAGCACATAGGCGCGGGTGGCAAGGGCCATCGCCATGCTGACGTTCTGCTCGACCAGCAGCACGGACAGCCCATCCGACTTGATCTTGCGGATCGCCTCGAACATGTCCATGACGATCGCAGGGGCAAGGCCAAGGGAAGGCTCGTCGAGCAGCAGCAGGCGCGGGCGGGCCATCAGCGCGCGGCCGATCGCCACCATCTGCTGCTGGCCGCCGGACAGCGCACCGGCGGGGGCCGAAAGCTTGTCGCGCACCGCCGGGAACAGCGTGCACACCTCTTCCAGTGTCTGCCGGCGGCGGGCCCGGGCGGCCGGCAGATAGCTGCCGAGCTCCAGATTCTCCAGCACCGTCATGCCGGTGAACAGCCGCCGGCTTTCCGGCACGATGGCAATGCCCGCGGCACAGACGCGGTGCGGGGCGATGCGGGTGATCTCCACCCCGTCGAAGGCGATGCTGCCGGCCGCTGCCGGCACCAGCCCGGCCAGCGCGTTGATCAGCGTGGTCTTGCCGGCGCCGTTGGGGCCGACCACGCAGACCAGTTCGCCGGTCTCCACCGTCAGGTCGACCTGCCACAGCGCCCGCGCCGCGCCATAGTTCACGTCGAGACCGGCGACCTTAAGCATGGGCCTTGCCCAGATAGGCCGCGCGCACCGCCTCCTGGTCCATCACCGCGCGCGGCGAGCCTTCGGCGATCAGCATGCCGTGGTTCAGCACCACGATGCGATCGGTCAGCGCCATCACCGCGTGCATCACATGCTCGACGAAGACGATGGTGGTACCCTGGTCGCGGATGCGCCGGATCATCGCGATTGCCTCGTTGATCTCGGCCGGCGTCAGGCCCGACAGCACCTCGTCCAGCAGCAGCAGCTTCGGGCTCGCCGCCAGCGCCCGGGCCAGCTCCAGGAACTTGCGCTGGTGCAGGTTCAGATCGTCCGGCAGGGAATCGGCCTTGCCAGCAAGCCCGGCAAAGTCGAGGAACCGCCACGCCTCGGCCTCGGCCGCGGCGCGGCTGCGCCCGGCGCCGGCATACATGCCGACCAGCGCCACATTCTCCAGCACGCTCATCTGGGCAAACGGGCGGGGGATCTGGTAGGTCCGCGCGATGCCGGCGCGGGCCACCCGGTGCGCCGGCAGGCCGGCCAGCTCCCGGCCATCGAACCAGATGCCGCCGGCGCTCGGCTTCAGATGTCCGCTCACCAGATTGATGAAGGTTGACTTGCCGGAGCCGTTGGGGCCGATCAGGCCCAGGATCTCACCCCGACGAACTTCAAGCGTTACATCGCTCAGCGCTCGCAGTCCATTGAAAGATTTAGATAGTCCAGTCACCCGCAGCAGTGGCTGCCCGGCGGTCGCGGCGGCGGGCGCCGGGG
>CAZEQG010000462.1:0-2834 GCA_964514295.1 uncultured Alphaproteobacteria bacterium | reverse complement strand
TGGCCCAGCTCGCCGCCCGCCGCGACCTGACCGAGCGCGAACTGCGCGGCGGCGTGATCGCCCGGCTGAAGCAGGCGCTGGCCGATGGCCGGGCCGAGCTGGCGCGGCGCCTGGCCAGCGACAGTGACGGGCCGGCCTATGCCGCCGGCCACGCCTATCTGATGGACCAGCTCATCCGGGTGATCCACGATCTGGCCGATGGCACGATCTATCCGGTCGCCAACCCCACCCCGGGCGACCAGGTGACGCTGGCGGCCGTGGGCGGCTATGGCCGCGGCGAGCTGGCGCCGCAGTCCGATATCGACCTTTTGTTCCTGGTGGCCCTGCGCAAGGCGCCGCGCGCCGAGCAGATCGTCGAGTTCGTGCTCTACGCCCTGTGGGACCTGGGGCTGAAGGTCGGCCATGCCACCCGCACGGTGGCCGACTGCCTGCGCCTGGCGCGGCAGGACATAACCATCCGTACCGCCCTGCTGGAGGCCCGCTGGCTGTGGGGCGACCAGGCCCCCTTCCGCGAGATGGAGGCGCGGTTCCGCGCCGAGGTGGTGGAGGGCACGGCCCTTGAGTTCGTCGAGGCCAAGCTGGCCGAGGCCGCCGCCCGCCACCGCCGGCTCGGCGACAGCCGCTATGCGCTGGAGCCCAACCTGAAGGATGGCAAGGGGGGCCTGCGCGACCTGCACACGCTGTTCTGGCTGTCGCGCTACTGCTACGGCGCGGCGACCACCGACGCGATGATCGAGCGCGGCGTGCTGACCGCCGAGGAAGCGCGCAAGCTGCGCAAGGCGCATGGCTTCCTCACCACCGTGCGCTGCCACCTGCACCTGGTGACCGGGCGGGCCGAGGACCGCCTGACCTTCGACGTGCAGACCGAGATCGGCCGCCGCCTGGGCTACACCGACCATGCCGGGGCCAGCGGCGTCGAGCGCTTCATGAAGCACTATTTCGTGGTGGCCAAGGATGTGGGCGACCTGACGCGCATCTTCTGCGCGGCGATCGAGGCCGCCCACCAGCGCCGGCCGCGCTTCCGCCTGCCCGCCAACCCCTTCGCCCGCCGCCGCATGTCGGGCTTCGTGCCCGACGGCGACCGCCTCAGCGTGCCCGACGACCAGGTGTTCGAGCGCGATCCGGTGAACCTCCTGCGGCTGTTCCGGGTGGCGCAGGAGCACGACCTCGACATCCATCCGCGGGCGCTGCGGCTGGTCACCCGCAGCCTGCGCCGGATCGGCCCGGCGCTGCGGGCCGATGCCGAGGCGAACCGCCTGTTCCTGGAGATGCTGACCCACCCCAAGGGCCCCGAGCGCATCCTGCGCCGGCTCAACGAATCCGGCGTGTTCGGCAAGTTCCTGCCGGATTTCGGCCGGGTGGTCGCGCAGATGCAATTCGACATGTACCATCACTGGACGGTCGACGAGCACACCATCTTCGCCCTCGGCATCCTGGCCCGGATCGAGGCGGGCGAACTGCGCGACGTGGCGCCGGTCGCCTCCGAGGTGGTGCACAAGGTGATCTCGCGCCGGGCGCTCTATGTCGCCGTGCTGCTGCACGACATCGCCAAGGGGCGGGGCGGCGACCACTCGATCCTGGGCGAGAAGGTGGCCTATCAGGTGGGGCCGCGGCTGGGCCTGACGGCCGAGGAGACGGAGACCACGGCCTGGCTGGTGCGCTGGCACCTGCTGATGAGCAACACCGCCTTCAAGCGCGACATCAACGATCCCAAGACGATCGAGGATTTCTGTGCGGTGGTGCGCTCGCCCGAGCGGCTGCGCCTGCTGCTGGTGCTGACCGTGGCCGATATCCGGGCGGTCGGCCCCAATGTGTGGAACGGCTGGAAGGCGGCACTGCTGCGCGAGCTCTATTTCCGCGCCGACGAGGTGCTGTCGGGCCATGCCGCGGGCCAGGGTGCCGCCGCCCGCCTGCGCAAGGCGCAGGACGCCCTGCGCGCCGCCCTGCCGGACTGGCCGGCCGAGGATTTCGAGGCGCATGTCGCGCGCGGCTATGCCCCCTACTGGCTGACCCTGGATACCGCCCTGCACCTGCGCCATGCCCGGCTGGTGCGGGAGGCCGAGCGCGACGGCCGGCCGCTCAGCGTCGAGACGCGCGTCGACCCGCAGCGCAGCGTGACCGAGATCACCATCTACGCCTCCGACCATCCCGGCCTGTTCGCCCGCATCGCCGGCGCCATGGCGGCGACCGGCGCCAGCATCGTCGACGCCCGCATCTTCACCATGGCCAATGGCATGGCCCTCGACACCTTCTGGGTGCAGGACGCCGCCAGCGGCGAGGCGATCGACCGGCCCGACCGGCTGGCCCGGCTGACCGTCGCCATCCAGCAGTCGCTGGCCGGCCGGCTGAAGACGCCGGCGGAACTGGCCAACCGCCTGCCCACCGGCCCCAGCCGCACCCGCGTGTTCCAGGTGCAGCCCAGGGTGCTGATCGACAACAAGGCATCGGCCACCCACACGGTGATCGAGGTGAACGCCCGCGACCGCCTGGGGCTGCTGGCCGACATCACGGCAGCGCTCGCCCAGCTCAACCTGCAGGTCGCCACCGCCAAGATCTCGACCTATGGCGAAAGCGCCTATGACGTGTTCTACGTGAAGGACGTATTCGGCCTGAAGGTCGATTCGCCGCCGCGGCTGGAGGATATCCGCAACCGCCTCCTGGCCGCCCTGGAACCCGCCCGCCCCGCCGCCCGCAAACCCGCCTGACCCCCGCCCCCCGGTCGCCTCGCGGCAAGCGTGGTCGAACCATCAGGCGCGGCACCGGCAGTGCGGCCGCCTCGCCCTTCGTCCCTCGACGGGCTCGGGATGAGGGGGCTCAGGGTGAGGCGGAATGGA
>CAZEQG010000461.1:2619-2838 GCA_964514295.1 uncultured Alphaproteobacteria bacterium | reverse complement strand
CACCTGCCAGCCGCTGGCGGCAAGGCGCCGGGCCAGTGCCAGCCCGATGCCGCTGGACGCCCCGGTGATCCAGGCGACCCGCCCGGCCGCGGTCATCGCCGCCCCGCCGGCGCCGCGAGGGTTGCAGTTGCTGCAGGCATGCCGCGACGCGGCAGTGCCCGGTGAAGGCAGGCGGCGGAGGATGGCTTCATGCTATCTGATACGCTGCACCCTTCGTTC
>CAZEQG010000461.1:0-2553 GCA_964514295.1 uncultured Alphaproteobacteria bacterium | reverse complement strand
CTGCCGCGCGAGGCGCAACTCGCCTGGAAGATCGCCGAGCTGGCCGCGGGCGACCGCCCGATCGACCCGGCGGCGGCCGAGATGGTGTCCTGCCGGGTGGTCGACAACGCCGCCGTCGCCGTCGCCGCGATCAACCGCCAGGCCGTGGCCTCGGCCCGGGCGATGGCGCTGGCCCATCCGCGCCCCGCCGGCGCCAGCCTGTTCGGCCTGCCGGCAGAGGCCACGGTGGCGTGCGAGTGGGCCGCCTGGGCGAACGCCACCGCCGTGCGCGAGCTTGACTTCCACGACACCTTCCTGGCCGCCGACTACGCCCATCCCGGCGATTCGATCGCGCCGCTGATCGCCGCCGCCCAGCAGTGCGGGCGCGACGGCGCGGCGCTGCTGCGCGGCATACTGGTTGCCCACGAGGTGCATGTGGCGCTGGTGAAGGCGATCTGCCTGCACCAGTTCAAGAAAGATCACGTCGCCCATCTCGCCCCGGCCACCACCGCCGGCATCGGCGCCATGCTCGGCCTGCCGGCGCCGGTGATCTACCAGGCGGTGAACCAGGCGGTGCACCTGTCCTTCTCCACCCGGCAGTCTCGCAAGGGCGAGATTTCGAGCTGGAAGGCCTATGTGCCCGGCTTCTCCGGCAAGCTCGCGATCGAGTGCATCGACCGGGCGATGCGCGGCGAAGGCTCGCCCAGCCCGATCTATGAGGGCGAGGATTCGGTGATCGCCTGGATGCTGGGCGGCCCGCAGGCGCGCTACGAGGTGGAGCTGCCCGGGCCCGGCGAAGCCTGCCGCGGCATCCTGGAGACCTACACCAAGGCCCATTCGGCCGAATACCAGGCGCAGGCGCTGATCGACCTCGCCGCCGATCTCGGCCGCCGGGTCGAGCTTGCCAAGGTGCGCCGGGCGGTGCTGAAGACCAGCCATCACACCCACTATGTGATCGGCACCGGCGCCCGCGACCCGCAGAAGCTGGACCCGAAGGCCAGCCGCGAGACCCTCGACCACTCGATCATGTACATCCTGGCCGTGGCACTGGAGGACGGGCGCTGGCACCACGAGGCGAGCTACGCCCCCGAACGCGCGGCCCGGCCCTCGACCGTGGCCCTGTGGCACCGGATCGAGACCGAGGAGGATCCGGCCTGGACCGCCCGCTACCACGAGAAGGACCCGGCCAGGCGCGCCTTCGGCGGCAGGCTTGAGCTGCACATGGAGGATGGCAGCGTGGTCGCCGACGAGCGCGCCGTCGCCGATGCCCATCCCAATGGCCGGCGTCCCTGGACCTGGCCGGACTATGCCGGCAAGTTCGAGGGGCTGGCCGGCGCCGCGGCCGGCGCGGCCGAGACGGCGCGCTTCCTCGGCCTGGCACGGCGGCTGGGGGCGCTGTCGGCGGCCGAGGTGAAGGTGCTGAACCCCGTGCTGCCCGCAGGCAGCGTGCAGCCGGACCGCCCGACCGGCGCCGGCATCTTCGACTGGAAGGGCTGACCGGCGCCTGCCAACGCGCTTGCATGCCGGCCGGGAATCGCTATAGTCGCGCCAACTTGACAAATCCCGCCATCATTGGATGGCAAACAATAAGGGTGGGCCAACGGCCCACTCTTTTGTTTTCGGGGTCGGGCGAAGGAGAGCGGGTGGCGGTGATGGAAGGGGTTGCGGCCGCCGGGCCGGCGGCACGGGTGGAAGCGATCCTGGCGCCGGCGCTGGCCGAGATGGGCTACGACATCGTGCGGGTGCTGCTCAGCGGGCGCGGCCGCGTGACGCTGCAGGTGATGGCCGAGCGCAAGGACGGGGCGCCGATGACCCTGGAGGATTGCGAGGCGATCAGCCGCCAGGCTTCCGCCCTGCTCGATGTCGCCGACCCGATCGCCGGCGCCTATGCGCTCGAGATCAGCTCGCCCGGCATCGACCGGCCGCTGACCCGGCCCGAGGATTTCACGCGCTTTGCCGGGCACGAGGCGCGGCTGGAGACGATGCTGCCGATCGACGGCCGGCGGCGCTTCCAGGGGCTGCTGCGCGGGCTGGACGCCGAGGCGCGCGTGCTGATCGACACCCAGACCGGCCCGGTCGCCCTGCCGCTCTCGGCGGTGCAGCGGGCGAAGCTGGTCCTTACCGACGCGCTGCTGGCCGCCGCGGCCGGCCAGCGCCACTGACGACAGGCAGACGGGAACACCGCGATGGTTGATACGACCGCAATGGGCACGCCGCGCAACGTCGAGATGCTGCAGGTGGCCGACATCGTCGCCCGCGAGAAGGGCATCGAGCGCGAGGAGGTTCTGGAGGCCATGGAGCAGGCCATCCAGAAGGCCGGCCGCTCGAAATACGGCCATGAGCACGACATCCGCGCCACCATCGACCGGCGTACCGGGGAGATCCGGCTGACCCGCCACCGCGAGGTGGTGGAGGAGGTGGAGAACGAGGCGACCCAGCTCACCCTTGCCCAGGCCCAGGCCATCGAGCCGGCGGCCGAGATCGGCAGCGTGCTGGTCGACCCCCTGCCGCCGATCGATTTCGGCCGCATCGCCGCCCAGACCGCCAAGCAGGTGATCGTGCAGAAGGTGCGCG
>CAZEQG010000460.1:0-2856 GCA_964514295.1 uncultured Alphaproteobacteria bacterium | reverse complement strand
GCGGGTCAGGGCCATGTGCTCCCAGGTCCAGGCCGCATCCTGGTGGTACAGCCGGAAGGCCTCGAGGGAGGTGGCGATCGGCCCCTTCTGGCCCGAAGGCCGCAGGCGCATGTCCACCTCGTAGAGCTGGCCTTCGGCCGTCTGCGCCGACAGGGCCGAGATCAGGCGCTGCGACAGCCTGGCATAGTACTGCCCCGCCGGCAGCGGCTTCAGCCCCCGCGAGGGCGCCAGGATGTCGGCATCGTAGAGGAACACCAGGTCGAGGTCGGAGCCGAAGGTGAGCTCGCCGCCGCCGAGCTTGCCCAGCGCCATCACCGCCAGCCCGCCGGTGGCCGGATCGGCGCCCGGCATGAGCCCGTGGATGCGGGCGAAATCGGCGACCACCCGGGGCAGCAGCCGGGCAACCGCGGTCTCCGCCACGCCCGACAGCACCGGGCCCAGGCGATCGGCATCGGCCCGCCGGCGCAGGATGTCGATGCCGCACAGAAAGCGCCGGTCATTGGCCCAGCGCCGCGTCAGGTCCAGCACATCCTCGAAATCGCGCGCCGCCTCCAGCATGGCGTCTAGCTCGGGGCCGAGGGTCGCGGCGTCTTCCGCCACCTCGTCCGTCAGCACGGCGTCCAGCAGCACCGGCCGGCGGGCCAGCCGGTCGGCCAGGACCGGGGCGGACCCCAGGATCTCGGCCAGCAGGTCGAGCAGCGCCGGGCGTGCCGCCAGCAGCGCAAACACCTGCACGCCGGCCGGCAGATGCGACAGGAAGGTGTCGAAGCGCAGCAGCGCGCCATCGGGATCGGCGGTGCGGGCCAGCGCCGCCAGCAGGCGCGGCATCATCTCGGTCAGGATCTGGCGGGCGCGCTCGCTGCGGGTGGCGCGGTAGCGGCCATGGTGCCAGGCGCGGACCACGGCGGCGACCCGGGACGGCTCGCGGAAGCCGAGCCCCGCCAGCGTGTCCAGCGTCGCCGGGTCATCCTCGCTGCCGGTGAACACCAGGCTGCCCGGCCCGCCGAGCGAGGGCGAATGGGCGAACAGCGCGGCGTAGTGGCCGGACACCGTGGCCAGATGGCCCAGCATCTCGCCGGCGAAGGCTTCCGCATCGTCATAGCCCAGGAAGGCAGCCAGCCGGGCGATGCCGCGCGCATCCTCGGGCAGGCGGTGGGTCTGCTGGTCGTCGACCATCTGCAGCCGGTGCTCGACACGGCGCAGGAAGCCATAGGCGCGCTTCAGGTCCGCCGCCACCGCCGCCGTGACATGGCCGGCCGCCACCAGCGCGTCGAGCGCGGCAAGGGTGCCCGGCGTGCGCAGCGACGGGTCGCGCCCGCCCCAGATGAGCTGCTGGGTCTGGGCGAAGAACTCGATCTCGCGGATGCCGCCGCGGCCCAGCTTCACGTTGTGGCCGAGCAGCGCGATCTCGTCGCCGCCCTTGTGCTGGGCGATCTGGCGCTTGATCGAATGGATGTCCTGGATGGCGACGAAATCCAGATGCCGGCGCCACAGGAACGGCTTCAGGAAGCGCAGGAAGCGGCCGCCGGCGGCCAGATCGCCCGCCACCGCGCGAGCCTTGATCATGGCCGCGCGCTCCCAGTTCTGCCCCATGCTCTCGTAGTAGACCTCGGCCGCGCGCACCGAGATCGCCACCGGCATCGCCGAGGGATCGGGGCGCAGCCGCAGATCGGTGCGGAAGACGTAGCCGTCGGCCGTGCGCTCATCCATCACCCGCACCAGGTCGCGCACCACCCGCACGAAGCGGGCCTGGATCTCCTCGATCCCGGCCAGCATCGGATGCTCGTCGTCGTAGAACACGATGAGGTCGATGTCGGAGGAATAGTTCAGCTCATGCGCGCCGAGCTTGCCCATGCCCAGCACGATCAGGCCGCTGTCGGCGGGATCGAGGGCCGGCAGCCGCCGCAGTGCCGCCGCCTGGCCCAGCGCATGGGCAAGGGCGGCCGCCAGCGTGGCATCCGCAAGCTCGCTGAGGGCGCCGGTCACCCGGTCGAGCGCCCAGGCGTCGGTGATGTCGGCCAGCGCGATCGCCACCGATGCCCGGCGCTTGGCCTGGCGCAGGCCCTGCATCAGCCGGCGGGGGTCACTCTCCGCCGCCAGGCCGCGAATCACCGTGAGCTGCTCACCCAGCGCCGCCGCCGCCCCGCGCACCATCAGCAGGCGGGCGAAGTCCAGGTCGGTGATCAGGCAGCGCGTCAGGAAGGGGGAGTTCCCGAACACCGCCGCCAGCAGCGCCCGCCCGCGCGGTTCGGCGGCAATCTCGCGGGCGAAGCCGGCAAGGCCGGCGTCCGCCTGGTCGGCCGCCTCCTCCAGCCAGCGCTCGATGCCCACCCGGGCCTGTTCGGGGTCGCCGGGCCGCGGCAGTCGCGCCGCTTCGCCAAGCAATGCTAGACTTGTCACAGGGGGCACCATGCGGGCGCGCGGCGCCCGTGGTCAAGATGGCGAGGTCCTGTTGCCCCTGCTGCGGCGCAATCTGATCATCCTGCTGGAGATCGCAGCGGCGCTGGTCGGTGTCGGCTGCGTGCTGTTCGCACTGCTGTTCTGGCGCCTGCTGCAGGGGCCGCTGGTGCTGGACGAGCTGGCGCCGGCGATCGAACGGGCGGCGGCCAGCCAGCTTCAGCTGCCCGGGCTCGGCATCGGCGGTGCCAGCATCACCTGGGACGGCGAGACGCGGCGCCTCGGCCTGACCGCGACCGAGGTGACGATACGCGGCGCGGACGGGCAGACGGCGCTGCGCGCGCCCGAGGTCGAGGTCGGCTTCTCGCTGACGGCGCTGGCGCGCGGCGAGGTCGTGCCGCAATGGGTCGGCCTGCGGCGGCTCGGCGTAAGGCTGGTGCTGGACCCCCAGGGCCGCCT
>CAZEQG010000459.1:0-2864 GCA_964514295.1 uncultured Alphaproteobacteria bacterium | reverse complement strand
AGCTGCGCCTCCAGCGCCGCCAGCCGGGCATCGAAGCGGGCCAGCGCCGCCGGGCTCAGACTGCCGCCGCTACCGCCGTTGCCGGCCGGCGCGGCGGGGGCGCCGGCACGATAGTAATCGCGCTGCAGGGTGGTGAGCTCGTTCTGCATCCGGTCGATGCGGTTCAGGATCGTCTGCAGGTCGCTCTGGGCCAAGGCGGCTGGCACTGCGACCGCGAACGCCGCCAGCACCGTGGCCACCGCGAGCGCCGGAAGGGAAGCGGGGATGCGTGCCATGGGAACTGCCTATAGCCGACCAAGCCGGCAACAATGTGGCACGACCGCCGGCCACGCGTCGATGCCGGCCGGCAAAATAAGACGCCGCCCCGAAGGGCGGCGGCTCGGAAGGAGGTGGGCCGCCTGCCCCGCCCGGTGACGGGCAGGGCGGGCGGCCTCCTGATCCTTGCGATCAGCGCACGACGGCGACCGCGCGGCGGTTCTGCGACCAGGCCGCCTCATTCGAGCCAAGCACCGCCGGGCGCTCCTTGCCGTAGGAGATGGTCGACAGGCGGGCCGGGTCGATGCCCAGCGTCACCAGGTAGTCGCGCGCCGCGTTCGCCCGACGCTCGCCCAGCGCCAGGTTGTACTCGCGGGTGCCACGCTCGTCGGCATGACCCTCGATCTGGAAGCGCACGCTCGGGTAGCGCTTCAGCCACGCGGCCTGGCGCTCCAGCGTCTGGCGCGCCTCCGGCTTCAGGTCATACTTGTCGAAATCATAGAACACCCGGTCGCCGACATTGATCGCCAGGTCTTCCTGGGACCCGGGGCGCACCGCCGAAGTCGGCGCGGTGCTGACCGGCGCCGGTGCCGCGGTGGTCTGGCCGGACCCGGTGGCGGCGGCGCCGCTTTCCGGGGTGGACTCGCAAGCGGCCACGAGAAGTGCCGCGGCAAGGACGCTAAGGACCTGCAAGCGCATGGGAATCGCCCTCCGAGAAGATGCCCGATACGTTCGCTGTTGAACGCTGATCGGTCGAGATGCTTGTGTGTGGTGCCATGTATCTTCGCTGCCGTGCCAACAGCAGGCACGGAGTCCCGCGCTATATAGATTTGCTGCACTACGGAATCAAGGGGCTCCAGGCAGGATCCGAGCCGTCCGTGGGCGTGACAATTTCGCGCAAATTGAAGCCTGTGAGGTCGACCGACCACAGCCTCGTCTTGCCGCCCCCGCCCCGGGCATCGGTGGCGTCCTGGGTGTAGAACATCAGCACGCGGCCGTTCGGCGCCCAGGTCGGCCCTTCGGCGAAATAGAACCTCTCGCCGGCGATGATGCGCTCGCCCTGGCCGTTCGGGCGCATCACGCCGATGGTGAACTTGCCGCCCTCCATCTTGGTGAAGGCGATCAGGTCGCCGCGCGGCGACCATACCGGCGTTGCGTAGCGCCCGTTGCCGAAGCTGATCCGGCGGACATTGCTGCCGTCCGCCTCCATCACATAGAGCTGCTGCGCGCCGCCACGGTCGGAGTTGAAGACGATCTGCCGGCCGTCCGGCGCGAAGGAGGGCGAGGTGTCGATCGCCGGGTGGTTGGTCAGCCGGCTGACCACCCGGGTGCGCAGATCCATGGTGTAGATCTCGGCATTGCCGTCGGTCGACAGCGACATGATCACCTTGTTGCCGTCCGGCGAGAAGCGGGGCGCGAAGGTCATGCCGGGGAAATCGCCCAGGACTTCCTGCTGGGCCGTGTCGATGTTCAGTAGATAGACCCGCGGCTGCTCGTTGTAATAGGCCATATAGGTGATTTCCTGCACCGTCGGCGAGAAGCGCGGGGTCAGCACCAGGGTGCGCCCGTCGGTCAGGAATTTGTGGTTGAAGCCGTCCTGGTCCATGATCGCCAGGCGCTTCTGCCGGCGGTTCTGCGGCCCGCTCTCGGCGATGTAGACGATGCGCGTGTCGAAGTAGCCGTCCTCGCCGGTCACCCGCTTGTAGACGGTGTCGGACACGTTGTGGGCGATCCGCCGCCAGTTGGTGGCGACGGTGGTGAGGCTGAGGCCGGTGAGCTGCTGTTCGGCCAGCACGTCCCACAGGCGGAACTCCACCCGCAGCCGGCCATCGGGCTGGATCACCACCTGCCCGGTGATCAGGCCCTGGGCGTTGATCACCCGCCAGTCGGCAAAGCGCGGCAGGCCGCGCAAATCGGCCGGCGACTGGATGAAGGCGCGCGGATCGATCGGGCGGAACAGGCCGGAGCGCTCAAGATTGTTCGAGATCACCTTGGCGATGTCCCGGCCGATCTGGGCCTCCTGCGGGCCGGCGCCGAAGAACTCCGTCACCGCGATCGGCAGCGGCTCCTGCACGCCCTTGGTGATGTCGATGCGGAGCTGGGCCTCGGCCGGCGTGACCGACAGGAACCCGGCGAGGAGCCCGGCCATGGCCAGGGCCCAGGTGATCGCGCGCGTCATCAGTAGATCAACTCCCTCGGATCGAAGACCAGGACCATTTCCTGCCAGGCGTCGTATTTTTCCGGCGGCAGCGGGAAGGGCTGGCCGCCGTTGCGCTCGCGCAGGCACTGGCTGTTCAGCACCGCGCGCAGCGCCGCCTGGGCGCTGGCATTATAGGCCGCATCGCCCAGCCGCGCGGTGCTCTCGATCCGGGCATTGTGCACCGAACCGTCGCGCCGCATCCACACCCTGACCTCGACGACATGGCTCTTGATGTCGCTGCGCCCGGCGTCGATCGCCCAGCAGGGCTGGAAATAGGCCGCCGCGCGCGACTTCTCGCTGGCCGAGACGGCGCGGTTGGGATCGTTGATGGCCGAGGGCGGCACCGGCTGGGCGGCGGCCACCTGCTGCGGCTGCGCCGGCGCCTGGCGCTTGGGCGGCTCGGGCGTGG
>CAZEQG010000458.1:2633-2865 GCA_964514295.1 uncultured Alphaproteobacteria bacterium | reverse complement strand
CTCCCAGCCGCGCTGCCGGAAGGCGGCGGCCACCGCCCGGCGCAGCGCGAGGTCGCGGCCCGCCCCGCCGCCGGACACCGATATCGCCACTTGGGTGCGCGGCAGCTCGACCGGCTTTGGCCGGCCGAGGGCGGCATGGCCGAGCCAGGGTGCTGCCTCCTGGGCAAAGGCAAGATAGGTCTCGGGCGTGGCCTGGTACCAGTGGGCGGCGGCCACGCGGAAGCTGCGGCGA
>CAZEQG010000458.1:0-2605 GCA_964514295.1 uncultured Alphaproteobacteria bacterium | reverse complement strand
CTCGCGGCCGTCGATATCGACCAGCAGCCATTCGAAGTTCACATCCAAGGGATCGGCCTGCGCAGCGGCAAGGCTGGCCCAGCCAAAGGCCGAATGGCTCACCCGGTTGCCGTCGCCGGCATCGGCCGGCACGCCCCAGCGCACCAGCGCCTCGGCCAGCGCCTGGCGCAGCAGCGGCTCGGCGCCCGGCGGCAGGCCCTCGATCGCCTCCACCCTGACACCGGCGAAATGCCGCGGCTGCCACAGGGCAAGCTCGGCCTTGTCGGCGGGCTGGAAGGGGCGCGGCACGTCGCCGCAGGCGGCAAGGACCAAAAGGGCGGCAAGCCCGGCCAGGCTAGAGCGCACAGGTCACCAGCAGTCCCAGCATGCAGGCGAACAGGAAGAAGATGAGATGGGGCATCAGCCGTTCACGACAAGATCGAGCCCCGCCCGCGACAGCCGCTCGCAGCCGTCTTCGGTCACCAGCACGCTCTCGCCGGGGCACATGGCAAGCCCGGCCTCGCTGTCCATCACGATCATGTGCAGGAAGAACACCATGCCCGGCGCCGCCAGTACCGGATTGCCATGGTAGAACATCGGCCAGTCCATCCAGTTCGGCGCGAACACCGCGCCCAGGCTGTAGCCGCAGGCGTTCAGCCGGTGCGCCTGATAGCCGGCGGCGTCGAGCACCCGGGCATGGGCATCGAACACCTCGCCGATCGGCCGCCCCGGCCGCAGCGCCGCCTGCGCCGCGGCCAGCGCCTCCAGGGCGGCGGCATGCATGGCGACCTGGCGCGGGTCGGGCCGGCCGAGCAGGATCGTGCGCATCAGGCAGGCATGATAGTGGCGGTAGGCGCCGGCGAACTCGACCGTCATCTGGTCCTGCGCCGCCAGCTTCTTGCGGCCGCTGAAATAGCGGCAGAGCAGCGCGTCCCGGCCGGCGCCGATGATGAACTCGTTGGCCGGATAGTCGCCGCCGCCGCGGAACACGGCGCCCTGCATGGCGGCCAGAATGTCGCCCTCATCGGCGCCGGGCACGGCCAGCCGGTTGGCCTCCTCCAGGGCCGCATCGGCCAGCTCGGCCGCCCGGCGGACATAGGCGATCTCGGCCGGGGACTTCACCAGCCGCAGCCGGCTGACCAGCTCGGAGGCATCCTCCAGCGTCGCGGCGCCGGCCAGTGCTGCCTCCAGGCGGCGGCCGTTGCGCGCGGTCAGGCCATAGGCTTCCCATTCGACACCGAGCCTGCCGCCGGCCAGCCCCAGCTCCTCCAGGATGGCCCTGAGCTCGCCGGCCGGGCTGGCGCCCTCGCGGTCGACCCAGATGCGGATGTCCTCGATCACCGAGGTGTGGCGGGCCTGGCGCAGGTCGGGGGCGCGGGTCAGCAGCACCAGGCGGCCATCGGCCGTCAGCACCAGGCACTGGAAGTAGACGAAGCCGAAGCTGTCATAGCCGGTCAGGTAGTACATGCTCTCCTGACGGAACATCAGCAGGCCGTCCAGCCCCGCCTCCACCATCGCCCGCCGTGTCGCGGCCTGGCGGGCGGCAAATTCCTCGCGGCTGAAATGCAGGGCCATGGGGCGGTGGTCCGGTCTAGTGGTCGAGGGCGATGACGGAGATCTGGCGGCCGTAGTCGGGCTCGCCGCGCAGTACCGAGCGCCGGTAGCTGAAGAAATTCGCCTCGTCGCGGCAGGTGTCGAAGTCAAGCCGGTGGACCTCGGCCAGGCCCAGTGCCGACAGCCTTCCCGCGACATAGCCCGAGATGTCGAACTGCAGCTTTCCGGCCCGCCGGCCGGCCGCGAAATAGCGGGCATTGGCGCGGTTGAGCTTCAGGAACTCTGCCGCAAACTCGTCGCCCACCTCGTAGGATTCCTGTTGGATGCAGGGGCCGATCACGGCGACGATGCGGTCGGGGCGGGCGCCAAGCTCGATCATCGCCTCGACCGTGGCCTCGCAGACCCCCGCCTTCGCCCCCTTCCAGCCGGCATGGGCGGCGCCGACCACGCCATCCTGGGCGGCGGCGAACAGCACCGGCACGCAGTCGGCCGCCAGCACGCCGAGCGCGATGCCCGGCACCGAGGTCGCCATGGCATCGGCCTTGGGCGATGCCGCCGGTTCCCAGCTCCGCTCAACGGTCATGCAATCGGCACTGTGGGTCTGGTGGCAGGTCACGAGGGCCGCCGCCGGCAGGTCGATCGCCGCCATGCAGCGCGCCCGGTTGGCGATCACCGCCTCACGGTCGTCGGCCGATCCGAGGCCGCAGTTCAGCGAGGTGTAGAGGCCGCGGCTGACACCGCCGCGGCGGCCATAGAAGGCGTGGCGCAGGCGCGGGTGTTCCAGCGCGTCGACCTGGATCACGGGGTACCTTCCTCGAAACCGGGCAGCGGTCCCAAAGCCGGCGCGGCAATCGCCAGCGCCTTGAACAGGGTGCCCATTTGGCCCGGATCGGCGAGCCGATGCAAGGCGGCATCGATGGCCGCCGCCTGATCCGGGGCCGCGGCCTTCAGCCGCGCCGCCCGCAGCGGAAGGCCCAGCGCCTGCAGGAAGCTGCCCTGCCCGACCGGCCCATGGACCGCCGCGCCAGCGGCCGCCGCCGCTTCCATCAGGCCGCCTGGCAGCGATAGACGG
>CAZEQG010000457.1:0-2893 GCA_964514295.1 uncultured Alphaproteobacteria bacterium | reverse complement strand
CCGTCGCGGTCATCCTGGCGGCGCTTTGCGGGCCCGCCGCGGCCGCCGGGGACCCGCCGCCTCGCCCCAGCGGCTGACCGTGCCGGCATCGAGGCCGAACAGGTCGAGCACGCGGCCCAGCGTGTGATCGATCATCTGCTCGATCGAGGCCGGGCGGGCATAGAACGCGGGCACCGGCGGCGCCACCACCGCGCCCATCTCGGTCACCGCCACCATGTTGCGCAGATGGCCGAGATGCAGCGGCGTCTCGCGGACCAGCAGCACCAGCCGCCGGCGCTCCTTCAGCACCACATCGGCCGCCCGCGGCAGCAGGCCGCCGCTGACGCCCGAGGCGATCTCGGCCAGCGTCTTCATCGAGCAGGGGGCGATCACCATGCCCATGGTGCGGAAGGAGCCGCTGGAGATCGCCGCCGCCAGGTCGCCCGGCGCATGGCAGACATCGGCCATCGCCTTCACCGCCTCGGCCTTCAGCCCGGTTTCCAGCGCCAGCGTCACCTCCGCCGAGCGGCTCATCACCAGATGCGTCTCGATGTCGCTGAGGCTGCGCAGCAGTTCCAGCAGGCGCACGCCGTAAATCACGCCGGAGGCGCCGGTGATGCCGACAATGAGGCGGTTGCTGGCCATGCCAGGGAGATACGACGGCGCGCGCGCGCCGTCGATAGACCATCTGGCCCATCGCCCTTCCGGGTTGCCGATCGCCCGGCAGGGGCGTAGCATTCCTGTCATACCGGCCCACAAGACCGGTGTGGAAAGGAGGACGCGATGATGGTTTCCCAGGATCAGATCGAAGCGCTGAAAGCGCGCCACAAGGCGCTGGAGGTGGAGATCCAGGAAGAGAACGCGCGGCCATTGCCCGATGGCGCGGTGATCGCCGACCTGAAGCGTCAGAAGCTGCGGATCAAGGACGAGATCAACCGGCTGGCGCACTGAGCCGGCCTTCCGCGCAGGATGAGCGGCCCGTGCCGGGACGCCGACGCGGCGGTTGCCCGGCCGGGCCGGTGTGCGAATAATCGGCCCGCCGGTACTTGGCGGGCGCCATGACTGAACTTTCCCTGCTGCCCTATCGCCCCGGGGTGGGCATCATGCTGGTGAATGAGGACGGGCTGGTCTTCGTCGCCAAGCGTATCGACATGCCATCAGACCACTGGCAGATGCCCCAGGGCGGCATCGACCCCGGCGAGGAGCCGCGGGCCGCGGCCTTGCGCGAACTGGCCGAGGAGACCGGCACCGACAAGGCGGAGATCGCGGCTGAAACGGCCGGCTGGCTGAGCTATGACCTGCCGGCCGACCTGGCGCCGCGGATCTGGGGCGGGCGCTTCCGCGGACAGCGGCAGAAGTGGTTCGCCGCCCGCTTCCTCGGCCGCGATTCGGACATCAACATCGCCACCTCCGAGCCTGAGTTCAGCGATTGGCGCTGGGCGCCCATGGCCGATCTGCCGCAGCTCATCGTGCCCTTCAAGCGCGACCTCTACCGCGCCGTCGTGGCCGAGCTTGGACCGAAGCTCCACCGCTGACGGGCGCGCGCTAGACCACGTTCTTCTCGATCACCAGGTCGCCCTCGGCGAAGCGGGTATAGCGGAAGCGCGAGAGGTCGAGGCTGCGGTAGCGGCCGAAGGCGATCAGCTCGGCCACCGCCCGGCCGACCGCCGGCGCCTGCTGCAGCCCGTGGCCGGAGAAGCCGTTGGCAAAGATCAGGTTCGCCAGCTCCGGGTGCGGCCCGATGATGGCGTTCTGGTCAACCGTGTTGTAGTCGTAGTGGCCAGCCCAGGCATTCACCAGCTTCACCGCGGCCAGGGCAGGAATGCGCGCCGCCAGCACCGGCCACACCACCTCCTCGAACAGGCCGTATTCAACCTCCAGGTCGTCGCAGTCGGGGTCCTGGTCCGGCGGCGGGCTGACGCCGCAGATGTAGTGCTGGCCTTCCGGGCGGACATACACCCCGCCCGGCTCGATCACCAGCGGCAGTGCAGGCGCCAGCACGTCCCGGCAATGGATGACGTAGACGAAGCGCTTGCGCGGCCGCACCGGCAGGTCGATGCCAGCCAGCGCCGCCACCTGGCCGGCGCGCGGGCCCGCCGCGTTGACGACCACCCCCGGCGACAGCCCGGCCCCCGATTCCAGCGCCAGCCGCACCACCCGGCCGCCCGCCACCGTCATGCCGACCACGCGGTCGGTGCGGTATTCCGCGCCCAGGCTGCGGGCCTTGCGCCTGAAGGCCATCAGCAGGCCGTGATTGTCGAACCAGCCCTCCCCCGACAGGCCAAGGCAGCCGGCCGCGATCCCCTCGGTCTCCAGCCAGGGGAAACGGGCCTTCAGCCCCTCCGCGTCGAGCAGCAGGTTGTCGCAGCCGAGCGCACGCTGGAGGGCGTGGTTGGAGGCCAGCACCCCGGCGCCGGCCGGGCTGGCCAGGAACAGGTAGCCCGCCTCCCGGAAGGCGAGGTCCACCACCTCGCCCTCGACCGAGAGGTGGCGCGTGGCGTCCCTGATGAAGGCGGCGCCGAACTGGCCGATCCGGATGTTCTCGGGCGTCGAGAACTGCTGCCGGATCGAGGCGGCCGACAGCGTGGTGGAGGCGGTGCGGTAGCTGGGATCGGGCTCGATCACCAGGATCCGGCCGGCAAAACCCGGCTCGCCGGCCAGGAAACAGGCGATGGCGCTGCCGATCACCCCACCGCCCACGATCGCCACGTCGATTGCTTCGCTCATGGCCGCAACCGCTAGCCTTGCCGCACCCCCCCGGCAAGCCCTACCTTTGCCGGCAGACCATACCAAGGTGTCGCATGGCGATTGCGCTGCCCAAGCTGGAGGAGGAGAAGCCGCCGCCGCCGCGCCGCGGCGTGGCGGCGCCGCGCCATGTCGTCGACCGCCGGCGGCTGGCGCAGGACCTGGCCCA
>CAZEQG010000456.1:0-2896 GCA_964514295.1 uncultured Alphaproteobacteria bacterium | reverse complement strand
GGGCGGGTGCTGGCGCTGGCCGATCCGCAGGCGCCGCGCCGGCTGGAGGCGGCCGAGGAGGAGGTGGAGCGGCTGCGCCTGCTGGTCGGCGCGCTCGCCTTCGACACCCTGCCCGAGGGCGTCCGCAGCGAGGCGGAGGCCCTGTTCGTCCTGGGCTTCCCGCCGGGCAGCCGGCCCGACCGGCGGGTGCTGCGCGAGAAGTTCCGCATGCTGGCGATGATCTTCCACCCCGATTCGCCCTATGGCGACGGCGCCAGGATGAGCCAGCTCAACCAGGCCATGCAGCTGTTGCTGCGGCGCGGCGCTTGACGGCCGCCGCCCGCCACCCTAGCCTTCAGCTTGCGATGACGAACGGCCGCGCCTGCGCGATTGCGCGAATTACGAACCCGGTTCCCGTGGGGAGCCGGGCCGCCGTGATTCGTGCCGCAATTCCGCCAGGAGCGTGTCATGCCTTGTGTTTCGCCTGAACAGCCGGTCCACTGCTATTCCGTCCTCGCCAGCCCCGATCCCGGCCTTCTGTCGCGCGTGCTGGAACCCTTCGCCAAGCGCGGGCTGACGCCGCAGCGCTTCCATGCCGTCGCCGCCGGCGGCGAGGTCACGGTCGACATCCAGCTCGGCGATGTGGAGGCCGAGGTGGCCGACCTGATCGCCGCCAACCTGCGCCAGATCGTCTGCGTTGCCGCGGTGCTGACCAGCGTGCGCGGCGGCGCCGGCCGGCTGTCGGCCTGACCGGCGCCCCGGGGCTGGAACGGACGCCGGTGGCCTATGTCGACCATCTCCGGGCGCTGACCTGGAGCATTGCCGATTTCCGGCCGCTGCGCCTTGCCGGGGCGACCGTCGGCTATCTGCACCACGACCATGCCCGGCTGCTCGCCGGCCACCCCGAGCTGCGCGCGGATGGCGACGGCTTTGCCGTGCGGGCCGAGGGGCTGGAGCGCCTGGGCCTGGCCCTGCACCAGGCCGGGGTGATCGGCGCCCCGCGCGGCGAGCCCTATGCCGTCGCCAGCCGCTTCGCCGGGCCGGAGCTGGCCCGCGTCGACCGCAGCGCCGCGGTGGCCCTGGGCGTGCTGTCGACCGGGGTGCATGTGAACGGCGTGGTCTGGCGCCCGGACGGCCCGCATCTGTGGATCGCCCGCCGCTCGGCCACCAAGGCGACCTATCCCGGCAAGCTCGACAACATCGTGGCCGGCGCCGTGGCGGCCGGCCATGACGCCCTGTCGACCCTGGTGAAGGAATGCGGCGAGGAAGCGGGCATCCCGCCCGACCTGGCCGCCACCGCCCGGCCGGCCGGTGCCGTGACCTACGCCGCGGCGGTGGAACGCGGGCTGCGGCGGGACCTGCTCTATGTCTTCGACCTGTCATTGCCGGAAGGCGTCCAGCCGCGGCCGGTCGACGGCGAGGTCGAGAGCTTCACCCTGATGCCGGCGGCCGAGGTGGCGCGCATCGTGGAGACGAGCGACCGCTTCAAGTTCAACGTCAACCTAGTGATCCTCGACTTCCTGGTGCGCCACGGCCTGATCCGGCCCAGCCACCCGGACTATCCCGAGATCGTCGCCGGCCTGCGCGCGCCGGTGCCCTGAGGGCGGATCAGTTGCGCGCCCGGTCGAGCAGGCGGCGGGCGATCACCTCGGCCTGGATCTCGGCCGCGCCTTCGAAGATCGACAGGATGCGGGCGTCGCACAGCACCCGGCTGATGGCGTATTCCTCGGCATAGCCATTGCCGCCATGGATCTGCAGGGCGGCATCGGCATTGGCCCAGGCGACGCGGGCGGCGAGCAGCTTGGCCATGCCCGCCTCCAGGTCGCAGCGCCGGCCGGAATCCTTCTCCCGCGCCGCGAAATAGGCGAGCTGGCGGGCCGCCTGGGTCTCCGCGATCATCCAGGCGAGCTTGGCCTGCACCCGCGGAAACTCCGCCAGCGCCTGGCCGAACTGGCGTCGCTGGCGGGCATAGGCAAGGCCCAGCTCCAGCGCGCACTGGGCAACGCCGGTGGCGCGTGCGGCGGTCTGGATGCGCGCACTCTCGAAGGTGGCCATGAGCTGCTTGAAGCCCTGCCCCTCCACCCCGCCCAGCAGATTTTCCACCGGCACCGCAAAGCGGTCGAAGGCGATCTCGTATTCCTTCATGCCGCGGTAGCCCAGCACCTTGATCTCGGTGCCCGACATGCCCTGGGCGGGAAACGGGTCGTCCGGCGTGCCGCGCGGCTTTTCGGCCAGCAGCATCGACAGGCCCTGATAGCCGGTGGTGGCCGGATCGGTGCGCACCAGCAGCGTCATCAGGTCGGAGCGGCTGCCATGGGTGATCCAGGTCTTGGCCCCGGTCACCAGATAGACGTCGCCCTCGCGCACCGCCCGGGTCCGCAGGCTGCCCAGGTCGGAGCCGGTGTCGGGCTCGGTGAACACCGCGGTCGGCAGCAGCTCGCCGCTGGCGAGCGCGGGCAGGAAGCGCGCCTTCTGGGCGGGGGTGCCGGCAAGTCGGATCAGCTCGCCGGCGATCTCGGTGCGGGTGCCCAGCGAGCCGACCCCGATATAGCCCTGGCTCAGCACCTCCGAGGCGATGCACATCGCCTGCTTGCCGAGGCCGAGGCCGCCATGCTCCTCCGGAATGGTCAGCGCGAACACCCCAAGCTCGGCCATCGCCGCGATCACCTCGATTGGGATCAGCAGATCCTGGCGGTGCCAGTCCGGGGCGAAGGGGGCCACCCGGTCGCGGGCGAAGCGGGCGAACTGGTCGCGCATCAGCACCAGCGCCTCGTCCTCCACCCCGTCATGGCCGAGATCGCCGTCGCCGGCACGCGCCACCAGCAGCCGGCGCAGCCCCGGCAGCGGGCCCGCATCGGTCAGTGCCGCCACCGCCGGATCGGCAAGGAAGCGCGCGACCGCCGCCGCCGGCACGCCG
>CAZEQG010000455.1:0-2897 GCA_964514295.1 uncultured Alphaproteobacteria bacterium | reverse complement strand
CGGCTCGACCGGCGGGGCGGCGGCCGCCGGCAGGCCCAGCAGCAGCGCCAGCAGCGCCAGCATCCCGGCCGCCCTCACGATGCCAGATCCAGCGGCAGGGGCGTGGCATCCATCCGCACCAGATGGCCATCGCCGATGTCGACCATGCCGGGGCGATGCTCGCGGTCGACCGTGTAGGGGGCGGGCCAGGCCGCGGGCACCGAGGCCTTGCCGTCGAGCACGGCGGTGAAGTCCAGCCGCCGCTCCAGGCTCGGCTCCGGCACGGCGGCCAGCAGGGCGCGGGTATAGGGGTGCTGCGGCCGGCGGAACAGCGATTCGCGCGGCGCCAGCTCGACGATGCGCCCGGCGCACATCACCGCGATGCGGTCCGCCACATAGTCCACCACGGCAAGATTGTGGCTGACGAACAGGTAGGTCAGCCCCAGCCTGTCCTTCAGGTCCTTCAGCAGGTTGAGGATCTGCGCCTGGATCGACACGTCGAGCGCGGAGACCGGCTCGTCGCACAGCAGCAGGTCGGGCTTCAGCGCCAGCGCCCGGGCGATGCCGATGCGCTGGCGCTGGCCGCCGGAGAAGCTGTGCGGATAGCGCCGCAGGTGGCGGATGTCGAGGCCGACCAGCGCCAGCAGTTCGCGCACCGTCTCGATGCGGCTCTGCGGCGTGCCGATGCCGTGGATCTCCAGCGGCTCGGCGATGATGTCGGCCACCGTCATGCGCGGGTTCAGGGCGCTGAAGGGGTCCTGGAAGATGAACTGCATGCGCGGGCGAAAGGCGGTCAGCCGTTGCCGGTCCATGGCCAGCACGTCCACCGCCTGGCCGCGGTCGTTGAACACGACGCTGCCGGCATCGGGCTTCACCGCGCGCAGGATCACCTTGGACAGGGTGGTCTTGCCGCAGCCCGATTCGCCGACCAGGCCGAGGCACTCGCCGCGCCGCACCTCGAGCGACACGTCGTCGAGCGCCTGCATCTGCTGGGCCGCCCCGCCGAACCAGCCGGCCTTGCGCGTGGTGTAGGTCTTGCTCACCCCTGTTACCCGCAGCAGCGGGCCGGCGGCATCGGCCCCTTCCGGCCAGGGTGCCGGGGCGGCCATCATGTGCCCGGTCTCGCCCTTGACCTCGCGCAGCGGCACCAGCCGCTCGCCGGGCTTCATGCCGAAGCGTGGCACCGCGCGCATCAGCGCCTGGAGATAGGGGTGGCCGGGCTGGTTGAAGATCGGCTCGATGGAGCCGGATTCGACCACCCTGCCGCGATACATCACCACCACCTCCTCGGCCAGGTTGGCGACGACGCCGAGATCATGGGTGATGATCAGCACCGCCATGCCGAGTTCCGCCTGGAGGTCCTTCAGCAGCTTCAGGATCTGGGCCTGGATGGTGACGTCGAGCGCGGTGGTCGGCTCGTCGGCGATCAGCAGGGCCGGCCGGCAGATCAGCGCCATGGCGATCATCGCCCGCTGCCGCAGCCCCCCCGACAGCTCGAAGGGGTAGCGGTCGAGGGCGCGGGCAGGGCTGGGGAAGCCCACCAGCTCCAGCATGTCGCGCACCGCAAGCCGCCCCTCGCGGCCGCGCACGCCCTTGTGCAGCGCCAGCACCTCGCCGATCTGGTCGCCGATGGTGTGGAGCGGCGACAGGCTCGACATCGGTTCCTGGAAGATGATCGAGATGCGCCCGCCGCGAATGGCGCGGATCGGCCGGCCATCGGGCTCCAGCCGCGCGATGTCGCTGGTGGTGCCGCGGCGGGCGGGGTCGCGGAACAGGATCTGGCCGTGCTCGATCCGCGCCGTGCGCGGCAGGATGCCGAGGATCGCCTGCGACACCACCGTCTTGCCGGATCCCGATTCGCCGACCAGGGCGAGGGTGCTGCCCTGGCGGACGCGGAAACTGACCCCGTCGACGGCGACAAGGCGACCCTCGGGCAGGTTGAAGGCCACCCGCAGATCACGCACGCCAAGGATCGGGGTCATCGTCATCAGCCCGGTCCTGCGCCTCCATTCGCTGCGCTGCCGGGATCGGCCGCCGGCTCCAGCCCCTCGACGCCGAGGGCGCGGAAATTCTCGATCGAGGCCGGCGACAGCAGCAGGCCTCGGGCCTTCGCCTCGGCCGCAGCCCGTTCGGCGATGCCGGCAAAGCCGTCGAGGGTGGATTCCAGCGCCAGCCGCTTCCCGCCGCCGGCAAGCACGAGCTGCATCCAGCCCTGGGTGCGGTCGCGCCGGGTCGAGTAATAGGCCAGCCGCACCTGTTCCAGATCGGCCCAGGCGATGCGCCGCGGCAGCGGCCCGGCGACCGCCACCCCGGCATCGTCGGCCACCACGCTGGAGGCGTGGCGCACCCAGGTGCGCGCCGCGAACAGCGCGAACAGGCTGGCCAGTACCGCCAGGAAGCCGCCGATCCACACATTGGTCGGCACCAGCACCAGCGGCGCGGCACTGACCGACAGGCCGAAGCCGGCGCGCGCATAGTCGCCATAGATCGCCTGGCGTTCGTAGCGCAGCGCCATCACCGCCGCCCTTCGCCCGCGATGCCGCCGAGCAGCGCCGCCGGATCGTCCCAGGCGATGCCGGGCACGCCGGCAAGGCGTTCCAGGAACGCCCAGGCAGCCTCGTCATGGACCAGATGATGCGTCAGCACGCCCGTGCTCTCCCCCTTCGCCGCACGCCCCGCCAGTTCGGCCAGCACCCTGTCGCCGGCGAACCCTCGCGTACCGTGCCAATCGATGATGTCAACATGGGTGTTGACCTGCAAGCGCGGCCCGCCTTCAGCGCGCCACAATCCAAATGTCGACAGCGCGCGGTAGCCGAGCCCGGGCAGCGCCCGCGCCAGCGTGGCGTCGATGCGGTTCCAGGGCGGCACCAGGGCCGGCACCAGCGCGGGGCCGAACAGGCCGGCCATCCGGGCGAGGG
>CAZEQG010000454.1:0-2899 GCA_964514295.1 uncultured Alphaproteobacteria bacterium | reverse complement strand
GCCGGCTGCCTGCTGGTGCGCCCCGACCAGCATGTCTGCGCCCGCTGGCGCGCCATGCCGGCAGCCACCGCGGTGGCGGCCGCCCGCGACCGAGCCCTCGGCCGGGATCTTCAGTCCACCAGGGTGCCGGTGTAGAGGAACTCGCGCACCTGGGGATAGATGTCCTCGGCCACGCCGGAGATCGCCCAGGTGCCGGCGATGCGCCCGGCTTCGACGCGGGTCAGCTCAAGGGTTGCCGATGCCTCGATGCGGCCCGCCGGAATGGTCAGCGCGAACAGCGCCACCGTGCGGGTGCCGGATGCCAGCCCGCCGACATCCCCTTCGGCGACGAAGCCGGCGGCACTCCAGTTGGTCAGGCGGAACGCCTGGCCGTCGATCGTCAGCACGCCATCGGCCACCCGCAAGCGTGGATCGCCGCGCCGCTCCGGCCCCTGATAGGCTTTCGACCCTTCCCCGCCACGTCCCATGACCTTCCTTCCACATGATGGCGCCCCGCCGCTCGGCTCTTCTGATACTCCGGCCGGCCGGTGGCGTCGAGATCGGGCGCAGGCCGGCCGCCCTCAGCGCAGGGCCGCCACATGGCAGCCGGCCGCGGCCAGCGCCGCCAGGCTGCGCAGGTGGTTCCAGCGCGTCCATTCCGAAACATAGCGTTCCCACAGTTCGGCGCCCTCGGCACTGTCCGCCGCCACGCCGGCCAGCGCGGCGTTCAATGGCACATTGCCGGCGATGGTCACCAGGATGCAGCCGGCAAGATAGAGCGCCGCCCCCGCCAGCAGCCACCACGCCCCCGGCCGGCCGACATCGGCAAGCGCCACCGCCGCCAGCCCCAGGCAGACGGCGGCGGTGCCGAAAAAGGCAAGAAAGAACAGGGGATTGATCACCGCGACGTTGATCGACTGCATGGCCGCGATGCCCTGCGCCGCCGGCAGCCGGGTCAGCGCCGCCATGACAAAGGCGGAGAAGGCGAAGAAGATGCCGGCCACCAGACCGCAGCCGAGCGCGGCCACGATGCTGAGAGCGGCGATCACGCCTTGCGCCATGCTGCTGCCTCCGGAAGCCAGTCTAGCAATGCCCCGCCGGCCGGGCAAAGCGGCCAACTTCAAGCTTGACACCTCGTGGGTCGAGGCATAAATGAGGTCTATGCCTAGAACCCCGATGCATGTGGTTCCCCGAGCCACCCCCGACCTGTCGAGCCGGACCTATTGGAACGGCACGATCAAGATGAGCCTGTCGAAGTTCTTCATCCTTCGCGTGCTGCATGACCGCCCGATGCACGGCTATGACATCGCGCGAACGGTCGAGCGCACGACGCGCGGCTGCTGCTCGCCGTCGGAAGGCACGATCTATCCGGTGCTGCGCGAGTTCGAGGAAGGGGGCTATGTCACGGTGGAGTCCGCCATCGTCGGCGGGCGCGAGCGCAAGGTCTATACCCTGACCGAGCGCGGCCGCGAGGCTCTGCGCGTCGCCATCGACGCCTGGATGGAGGTCACCGACGCCCTGGTCGCCGCTGACCGCGACATCGGCCGGGCCGATGCCGCCTGCTGCGACTGACCGGCAGATTTTTCACTTGAACCCTCGATCATCTAGGCATTGATGATCGACATAATGGAGGATGCGATGAACGAAGAACTGCCGGTGGCCGTGATCGGGGCCGGTCCCGTTGGCCTGGCTGCGGCGGCCCATCTGGTCGAGCGCGGGCTGACGCCGCTGATCCTGGAAAAGGGTTCGCGCGTCGGCGCGGCGCTCGGCGACTGGGCCCATGTCCGGGTGTTTTCGCCCTGGTCCTACAACATCGACGCCGCGGCCGAGCGGCTGCTGGCCGGCACTGGCTGGCGGCGGCCCAATCCCAAGGCGCTGCCGACCGGCGGCCAGATCCGGCGCGACTATCTGGAGCCGCTGGCCGCCCATCCGGCGATCGCGCCGCACCTGCGCCTGGGGGCGACCGTCACGGCCGTGCTGCGGCGCGGCCTGGACAAGCTGGCCAGCGCCGGCCGGGCCGAAGCACCCTTCGAGCTGCGCTGGACCGATGGCGAGGGACGCGAGCACCGGGCCGAGGCGCGCGCGGTGATCGATGCCTCCGGCACCTGGGGCCGGCCGAACCCGATCGGCGTCGACGGGCTGCCGGTGCCCGGCGAGGCGGCGAATGCCGGGCTCATCGCCTATGGCATCCCGGATGTGCTGGGATCGGCGCGGGCGGACTATGCGGGCCGGCGGGTGCTGGTGATCGGCAGCGGCCATTCGGCCATCAATGTCGCCCTCGACCTGCTGCGCCTCCAGGATCAGGCACCCGGCACCGAGGTGCTGTGGGGGCTGCGCCGCAACCGCATCGAGCGGCTGCTCGGCGGCGGGCTCAACGACCAGCTTCCGGAGCGCGGCGCCCTCGGCCTCGCGGCCAAGGCGGCGATCGAGGCCGGGCGGCTGTCCATCCTGGCACCCTTTGCCGTCCAGGCGATCGCGCGCGATGGCGAGGGGCTGCGCGTCGAGGCCCTGCAGGATGGCAGCCCGCGCGTGCTGCAGGTCGGCCGCATCCTGGTCGCGACCGGCTTCCGGCCCGACTTCGGCATGCTGGGCGAACTGCGCCTGTCGCTCGACCCGGCGGTCGAGGCGCCGCCGGCGCTGGCGCCGCTGATCGACCCGAACCTGCATTCCTGCGGCACGGTACCACCGCATGGCGCGGCCGAACTGGCCCATCCGGAGGCCGGCTTCTACATCGTGGGCGCCAAGAGCTATGGCCGCGCGCCGACCTTCCTGATGGCAACCGGCTATGAGCAGGTGCGCTCGGTGGTGGCGGAAATCGCCGGCGATGTGGCGGCGGCGCGCGAGGTGCGGCTGGCGCTGCCGGAGACCGGCGTGTGCAGCGCCGCCCCGGTGATCGGCAAGGCCGCAGCGGCCGGCGGCT
>CAZEQG010000453.1:0-2902 GCA_964514295.1 uncultured Alphaproteobacteria bacterium | reverse complement strand
ACGCCGCCACCGGCCGGGTGCTCTGGCGGCGGCCGACCGACCCGCCCGGCGAGAGCAACGCGATTGCCGCCGGCGGCCTGGCGGTGGCCGATGGCCGGCTCTACGTGGCCTCGGGCACGGGGGCGCTGGTCGCCCTCGACGCCGGGAACGGGGCCGAGATCTGGCGGGTGCCGGCCCCTGCGCCGCTGCGCTCGCCCCCGGCGATCGCCGAGGGCCGGGTGTTCGTCATCTCGCTGGACAGCCAGACCGTGGCCTATGACGCCGAGACCGGCCGGCGGCTGTGGGTCCACAGCGGCATCGCCGAGACCGCCGGGCTGCTGGGCGCGGCCAGCCCGGCCGTGGACAGCGGGCTGGTGGTGGCCCCCTACGCCTCGGGCGAGATTTTCGCGCTGCGGCCGGAATCGGGCCGGGTGCTGTGGGGCGACAACCTCACCATCGTGCGCCGGGCCGATGCCATCTCCAGCCTTGCGGCGGTGCGCGGCCTGCCGGCGGTGGACCGTGACCTGGTGATCGCCGCCAGCCACAGCGGCAGGCTGGCCGCTCTCGACCGGCGCAGCGGCAACCGGGTGTGGGAGCTGGACCTGGGCAGCATGCAGATGCCCTGGGTTGCCGGCGGCTATGTGTTCGTGCTGTCGAACAATGCGGAGGTCGTGGCCCTCACGCGTGACCGTGGCCGGGTGCGCTGGCTGACGCCGCTGCCCCGCTTCGAGGACGAGGAGGACAAGACCGGCGCCATCGCCTGGAGCGGGCCGGTGCTGATCGGCGACCGGCTGGTGGTTGCGGGCAGCCATGGGGAGGCGTGGTCGATCTCGCCCTATACCGGCGCCCTGCTCGGCCGGGTGACCTTGGGCGGCGGCGTGCCGGTGGCACCGGTGGTGGCCGGCGGCACGCTCTACGTCATCACAGACAAGGCCGAACTCCTGGCCTACCGTTGAGCGATGAGCTTCACCGTCGCCATCGTGGGCCGGCCCAACGTCGGCAAGTCGACCCTGTTCAACAGGCTGGTCGGCAAGAAGCTGGCCCTGGTCGACGATCGGCCGGGCGTCACCCGCGACCGGCGCGAGGGTGAGGGCAATCTCGCCGGCCTCGCCTTCCGGGTGATCGATACGGCCGGCCTGGAAGACGCCGAGGACGACAGCCTGGAAGCGCGCATGCGCCGGCAGACCGAGCTTGCCATCGCCGAGGCCGATGTCTGCCTGTTCCTGATCGATGCCCGCGCCGGGGTGACGCCGCTCGACGCCCATTTCGCCCGCCTGCTGCGCAAGAGCCCGACGCCGGTGCTGCTGGTCGCCAACAAGTGCGAAGGCGGGGCCGGCGTGCCGGGGCTGGCCGAGGCCTATGCGCTGGGCCTGGGCGAGCCGCTGGCGCTTTCGGCCGAGCATGGCGAAGGGTTGGCCGATCTCTACGAGGCGCTCGCCGCCCATGCGCCCGGGCCGGATGGCGGCCAGGAGGACGGGCCGCAGGAGGGCGCCGGGCCGGCCGAAGGCGGGCCGCTGCAGCTCGCCATCGTCGGCCGGCCCAATGTGGGGAAATCCACCCTGGTCAACGCGCTGGTCGGCGAGGAGCGGCTGCTGACCGGCCCCGAGGCCGGGATCACCCGCGACGCCATCGCCGTGGACTGGGAGCATGGCGGCCGCCAGATCCGGCTGATCGACACCGCCGGGCTGCGCCGCCGCGCCAAGGTGGTGGAGAAGCTGGAAGGCATGTCGGCGGCCGATACGCTGCGCGCGGTGAAATACGCGCAGGTGGTGATCCTGGTGGTCGATGCCGGGCTGCCGCTGGAACGTCAGGACCTGGCGATCGCCCGCCATGTGGTGGAGGAAGGCCGGGCGCTGGTGATCGCGCTGAACAAGTGGGATGCGGTCGCCGACAAGAACGGCACGCTGCGCGCGGCGCGCGAGAAGGCGGAGGAGTCGCTGTCCCAGGCCAAGGGGGTGGCGCTGGTGCCGGTGTCGGGCCTGCAGCGGCGCAACCTCGACCGGCTGATCGATGCCGCCCTGGCGGCGGAGGCCGTGTGGAACCGGCGGGTCGCCACCGGGCCACTCAACCGCTGGCTGGAGGCGGCGATGGCGGCCCACCCGCCACCGCTGGTCAATGGCCGCCGGGTGAAGCTGCGCTACATGACGCAGGCCAAGACCCGCCCCCCCACCTTTGCCGCCTTCTGCAACATGCCGGCGGAGATGCCCGATTCCTACCTGCGCTATCTGGTGAACGGTCTGCGCGAGGCGTTCGACCTGCCGGGGGTGCCGCTGCGCCTCAATCTGCGCAAGTCAAGGAACCCCTTCGCGGACGACCGGGACTGACCGGCCCCTTGGCCGGGATGACCGGTCCCCGGGGTGGTTCAGGCCGACAGCCTGGCGCGTTCAGCCACCATCTGCTCCACACGTTCGGCGATGCGCCGGCGCGTTTCGCCCGGCAGCGCGTCGAAGGACGCCTGGGCCAGCATCTCGTCCACCACTTGGCCCGAGGTGACGGCGCGCAGGATGTCGCGATAGACCTCCGAGCGCTCGCCAACGATCTCGGCGATGCTGATCGCCAGCAGTTGCAGGGCTGGATTCAACTGCTTGCCGGCCATGGCGCGACCGTGTTCCTGGCGTTTTCGGGGGTATCGGCGCGGCAGTGTCGTTGATCGCGGCAGAACGGTCAAGAAACGAAATGTTGCAGGCCCGCGCCAAGTTCGCCGCAACATGTTGCATATGTATGTATGTCAACTAACGCCATTCCCGCCTGCAAGCGCGCGCCCCAGGCATTCCGCCACCAGCGCCACCTGCTCACGGCCGAGCATGGGGTAGAGCGGCAGCCCGAGCGTGCCGCGCGCCAGCCGGTCGGCCACCGGCGCCGGCCGGCGCGGACAGGCCGCATAGGGTTCCGCCCGGTGGCAGCCATCCCCCCACCACCGCCG
>CAZEQG010000452.1:0-2913 GCA_964514295.1 uncultured Alphaproteobacteria bacterium | reverse complement strand
CGGGTCGGCCGGCAGCGGCAGGGCCAGCGGCGTGACCGGCGCCCTGGCGATCTCGTCGAGCGCCAGGGCGGAAAGATGGGTCAGCCGCGCCGCCGGCCTGCCGCCCTGCCCGTCCGCCGGGGATGCTTCCTCGGCCAGGATCTCTCCGGCCAGGGGCTCCTCGGCCAGGGCCAGCAGCACCGCCTGGAGCAGCGGCGACACCCGGATCACCCGGGCGCCCTGTCCCGCCGCGGCGGCGGGGGTGGCGACATAGGCCGTGCGCATGCCGACCGCCCCCAGCATGGTCACGTCATGCGCCAGCCCGGCCGGGATCCACAGGGCATGGCCCGGCGGCACCAGCCAGGTGCCGCCATCCGTTTCGGCCAGCATGCTGCCGGCGATGGCGTGCAGGAGCTGCGCCCGCGGGTGGCTGTGCCGACCGGTGCGGGCGCCGGCGGGAAAATCCTTGGCCATGACCACGATCGGCGCGGGCAGGGCCTGGTAGTCGGCCGGGTCGGTCGAGCGGGCGGGGGCGGATCTGGCCCGATCGATGCCAAATTCGGCCTGACGCATCATGCGGGACAGGCTAGCCTCCATCCCGCCCCGAGGTCAAACCAGGTTGCGCCCATGTCGCCGGATGTCCTGTCGCGCCGCACCGTCGGCTTCGTGAACATCGCCCATGCCCTCGACCATTTCGTGCTGCTGATCTACCCCACCGCGGTGCTCGCGATCGCAGCCGAGCGCGGGGTCGACTATGCCACGCTGATCGGGCTGTCGACGGGCGCCTTCGTGGCCTTCGGCCTGTTCTCGCTGCCGATGGGCTGGCTTGCCGACCGCTATGGCCGGCGCAACCTGCTGGCCGCCTTCTTCCTGGGCTGCGGGGCGAGCTGCCTCGCCCTGTCGCAGGCCGACACGCCGGCCACCTTCGCCGTGCTGCTGCTGGTGCTGGGCGCCTTCACGGCGATCTACCACCCGATCGGCTCGGCCATGCTGGTGACCCATGCCCGCCAGCTCGGCCGCGATCTCGGGGTCAATGGCGTCTGGGGCAATCTGGGGGCGGCGCTGGCCTCGGGTGTGACGGCGCTGATTGCGGCCTATCTGGGCTGGCGGGCGGCCTTTGCGGTGCCGGGTCTGGTCTGCCTTGCCGCCGGGGCCGCCTTCCTGGCGATGGTGCCGGGCGATGGCGCCCCGGCTGGCGCCCGGGCCGGATCGGCGCCGCCGCAGGTGCCGGCCCGCCCGCTGCTGGTGGTGGCGATCTTTGCCGCCGCCATCATCGCCGGCGGCATGACCTTCAACATGCTGACCATCGCCCTGCCGAAGGTGATCGACGAGCGGCTGGGCCTGGCGCTGCCGCTGGCGCTGACCGGCTCGCTGGCAACGCTGGTGTTCGTGCTGGGGGCGCTGACGCAGCTTGCGGTCGGCCGGCTGATCGACCGGGTGCCGCTGGCCACCCTGTTCGTCGGGCTGGCGCTGCTGCAGCCCGTGGGCCTGGGGCTGGCGGCGGCCACCATGGGCGTGCCGCTGCTGATCGGGCTCGGCCTCGCCATGGCGGCGATCTATGGCCAGGTGGTGGTGAACGACGCCATGGTCGCCCGCTATGTCGCCCTTGAGTGGCGGGCGCGGGCCTTTTCCATCCGCTACTTCCTGGGCTTCACCACCAGCGGGCTGGCGGTGCCGCTGATCGCCCTGCTGCATGGCGGCGGCGGCTTTGCGCTGGTACTGGCGGTCGGCGCCGCCTTCGGGGGCGCGATCTTCGCCTGCGCGCTTGCCTTCAGGCTGGCGCTGGCGGCCCCGCCGCGGGCCGTGGCGGCATAGCGCCATCGCCGGCAGCCGCGGCAGCGGAGGGCGCCGCCGGCAGGTGGATGACGAAGCGGCTGCCCTTGCCGACGCGGCTTTCGATCGCGAGATGGCCGCGATGGTGGCTGACGATGTGCTTGACGATGGCAAGGCCGAGGCCGGTGCCGCCGAGTTCCCGCGAGCGGGCGGCATCGACGCGGTAGAAGCGTTCGGTCAGGCGTGGGATATGCTCGCGCGGGATGCCTTCGCCCTGATCGGCCACCGCCAGCATCACCGCCCCGTGCTCGGGCCTGGCATAGGCCGCCGGCAGCCGGCTGGCGGCGCTGGCGGTGACCGTGACCGGGGTGCCGACGCGGCCGTATTTCAGGGCGTTGTCGATCAGGTTCTGGGCCACCTGCGCCAGCTCATCGGCATCGCCCAGCACCGCCGGCAGACCCTCGGCGATGTCCAGCGCGATCGACATGCCGCGCGCCTCGGCCTTCATCTCCAAGGTTGCCGTCACCCGCCGCAGCACCCCGGCAAGGTCAACCTGCGCGCGCGGCGGCGTATGCTCGTTCAGTTCGATCGCCGACAGGCTCAGGAGGTCGTTCACCAGCCGCCCCATGCGCTGGGCCTGGCTGGCCATGATTTCCAGGAAGCGCTCGCGCGCCTCCTCGTCGTCGCGCGCCGGGCCCTGCAGGGTCTCGATGAAGCCGGTCAGGGTCGACAGCGGCGTGCGCAGCTCGTGGCTGACATTGGCGACGAAATCGGCGCGCATCTGCTCGCTGCGCCGGGCGGCGGTGACGTCGTGCAGCAGCACCATCGCGGTGGTGCCGTCCGGTCCCGGCACCGGCAGCGGCTCCACCCGCACGGTGAAGCTGCGTCCATCCGGCAGCGCCGTCTCCAGCACCTCGCCGGGGCTTCCGGCCAGCACCCGACGTGCCGCCTCCAGCAGCCGGGGATGGCGCAGCACCTGCGCCAGGTCGCGGCCGGCCGCATCCTGCCCCAGCAGCCGGCGCGCCGCCAGATTGGCCCGGCGCACCTGCATCTGGCCGTCGAGCAGCAGCAGCGGCTCGGGCAGGCTGTCGACGATGAGGTCGCGGCTGTCGGCCAGGCGCTCCACCACCCGGCGCCGCTGCTGCTCCTCCTCGAGCAGGC
>CAZEQG010000451.1:0-2926 GCA_964514295.1 uncultured Alphaproteobacteria bacterium | reverse complement strand
CGGCCAAGGGCAAGGCCAATGGCAAGGCGGCGGCCGATCCGGCGGCGGCGCGCAACGCCGCGCTGGATTCGATCCGCGCCCTGATGCTGATCCGCGCCTACCGCCATCGCGGCCACCTCGACGCCACGCTCGATCCGCTCGGCATTAGCGGCCGCGAGCGCCACCCCGAGCTGGATCCCGCAACCTTCGGCTTCACCCCCGCGGACTGGGACCGGCCGATCTTCATCAACGGCGTGATGGGGCTGGACGAGGCCAGCCTGCGCGAGATCCACGCGCGGCTGCGCACCATCTATTGCGGCACCATCGGTGTCGAGTACGCGCATATCTCCGACCCGGCCAAGAAGGCCTGGATCCAGCAGCGCATCGAAGGCGGCCTCAATCACACCGAGTTCACCGCCCGCGGCAAGACCGCGATCCTGGAGCGGCTGACCGCGGCCGAGACCTTCGAGCGCTTCCTGCACGTGAAGTACACCGGCACCAAGCGCTTCGGGCTCGACGGCGGCGAGAGCCTGATCCCGGCGATGGAGCAGATCCTCAAGCGCGGCGGCCAGCTCGGCCTGAAGGAGGCGGTGATCGGCATGGCCCACCGCGGCCGCCTCAACGTCCTCGCCAACTTCATGGGCAAGCCCTTCCAGGCGATCTTCTCCGAGTTCCAGGGCAACGCGGCCAACCCGGACGACGTGCAGGGCTCGGGCGACGTGAAGTACCATCTCGGCACGTCTTCCGACCGCGAGTTCGACGGCAACGTCGTGCATCTCTCGCTGCAGGCCAACCCCTCGCATCTGGAAGCGGTCAACCCGGTGGTGCTGGGCAAGGTCAGGGCCAAGCAGGCGCAGCGCCAGGATCATGCGCGCCGGCAGGTGCTGGGCATCCTGCTGCATGGCGATGCGGCCTTCGCCGGCCAGGGGCTGGTGGCCGAGACGCTGGACATGTCGGAGTTGCGCGGCTACCGCACCGGCGGCACCGTGCACATCATCATCAACAACCAGATCGGCTTCACCACCAGCCCCAGCTTCTCGCGCAGTTCGCCCTACTGCTCGGACGTGGCCAAGATGGTGCAGTGCCCGATCCTGCACGTGAACGGCGACGACCCGGAGGCGGTCGTGCATGTCGCGCGGGTGGCGACCGAGTTCCGCCAGGAATTCGGCACCGACGTGGTGGTGGACATGTTCTGCTATCGCCGCTTCGGCCACAATGAGGGCGACGAGCCGGCCTTCACCCAGCCGCTGATGTACAAGGCGATCGCCAAGCACCCGACGACGCGCCAGATCTATGCCCGCAAGCTCGAGGAAGAGGGCGTGATCCAGCCCGGCGAGGCCGAGGCGATGTACCAGGAGCACATGAAGACCCTGGAGGTGGAGTTCGACGCCTCCAAGGCCTACAAGCCCAACAAGGTCGACTGGCTGGAAGGCGCCTGGACCGGCTTTGGCACCGCGACCGCCGATGACCGGCGCGGCGTCACCGCAGTGCCGCTGGCAACCCTGAAGGACATCGCCACCAAGCTGGGCGCCGTGCCCGAGGGCTTCAACCTGAACCGCAAGCTGGTCCGCCAGTTCGAGGAGCGGCAGAAGGCGGTCGACAGCGGCGGCGGCGTGGACTGGGCGACCGGCGAGGCGCTGGCCTTCGGCAGCCTGCTGCTGGAAGGCTATGGCGTGCGCCTGTCGGGCCAGGATTCCGGCCGCGGTACCTTCTCGCAGCGCCATTCGGTGCTGGTCGATCAGGAGACCGAGGAGCGCTACGTCCCGCTGAACCACCTGGCCGAGGGCCAGGCGCAGTACGAGGTCATCGACAGCCCGCTGTCGGAAGCCTCGGTGCTCGGCTTCGAATACGGCTACAGCCTGTCCGAGCCGCGGGCGCTGGTGCTGTGGGAGGCGCAGTTCGGCGACTTCGCCAATGGCGCCCAGGTGATCATCGACCAGTTCATCAGCTCGGGCGAGATCAAGTGGCTGCGCATGTCGGGGCTGGTGATGCTGCTGCCGCACGGCTACGAGGGCAACGGGCCGGAACACAGCTCCGCCCGCATCGAGCGCTACCTCCAGCTCTGCGCCGAGGACAACATGCAGGTGGTGAACTGCACCACCCCGGCGAACTATTTCCATGTCCTGCGCCGGCAGATGAAGCGCAGTTTCCGCAAGCCGCTGATCGTGTTCACGCCGAAGTCGCTGCTGCGGCACAAGCTCGCCACCTCCACCCTGGCCGACATGGCCGAGGGCACCAGCTTCCATCGCGTGCTCTACGAGAACGACCCGCCCTACAAGGACAAGGCCGTGAAGCGCGTCGTGCTGTGCTCGGGCAAGGTCTATTACGACCTGCTGGAGGAGCGCATGAAGCGCGGCACCGCCGATGTCGCCCTGCTGCGGCTGGAGCAGCTCTACCCCTTCCCGGACCAGGTGCTGGGCGAGCAGCTCGCGCGCTTCCCCAAGGCCGAGGTGGTGTGGTGCCAGGAAGAGCCCGAGAACATGGGCCCCTGGCATTTCGTCGACCGCCGCATCGAGAAGGTGCTGTCGGGGCTGAAGCATCCGGCGGGCCGGCCGCGCTATGTCGGCCGCCCGGCCGCCGCCTCGCCGGCGACCGGCCTCTACAAGCGCCACAACGCCGAGCAGGCGAAGCTGGTCGACGAAGCGCTCAGCCTCTAGGGACACGCACATATGGCCGACATCAAGGTTCCTGCCCTCGGCGAATCGGTGACCGAGGCGACGGTGGCGAAGTGGATGAAGCAGCCGGGCGACGCCGTGGCGCTCGACGAGCCGCTGTGCGAGCTGGAAACCGACAAGGTGACGCTGGAGGTGAATGCCCCGGCCGCCGGGGTGATCGAGGAGATACTGGTGCCCGCCGGCGCCACCGTCGAGGCGGGCGGCCTGCTCGGGCGCATCAAGGAAGGCGCCGTCGCCACCAAGCCCGCCGCAGCACCGCCACCGGTTGCGCC
>CAZEQG010000450.1:0-2926 GCA_964514295.1 uncultured Alphaproteobacteria bacterium | reverse complement strand
CGTGCGATGGACTGCGCCGCCAATGGATAACCGTAAGGATGGTTGCGCTGGTTCGCCAGCTCGCCCTTGGTCACGGCTTGATTTGCCGCCGCCACGGCGCCGGTCAGGAATCGCGCGTCGCCCGTAGCCTCGTAGGCATCCACGAGGTTGGATGCGTCGGATACGAACAACTTGCGAACCACCGCCTTTTGCCCGCCGAGCACCCGTTCGCCCTGCATGCGGCAGATTTCCAGCATGCGGCGGTCCCCGGTGGAGAGGTAGAGCGGCATCAGTCCGCCGAGCCCGCAAAATATGGAGCCTTCCTTGCAAGAAGTCCACATGTTCTTGGCCTGGTGTCTGGCCAGCGGCAGTTCTTTTTCCTTCTCCCTCTTAAGCACCTCCGCGATGGCACTCGACGGATTCGCCGGGTCCGGTTCTTCCGACCACGGGAACGATTTCTTGCCCTCGCCCTCCCATCGCGTGAACTCGACCTTCAGCCCCGCAGGGGCGCCCGGCCCGCACCAGGGATAGTCTATATCCATCGCGTGCCGAGCCATCCGTGCCGCCAACCGCGCCCATTCGCGGTCGCCGGCGGGGGCGGTCGCGCGCACATGGTCGCGCACCGCCTGCTTGCCCAGCCCCGCCGCGCGGGGCAGCCAGCCCGCCTCCACCGCCAGCGACTCGAACAGCCGGTCGTAGCCGACGATGGTGTTGTCGAAGTCGATCCCGATCAGCATCCGGCCTCGCCAGGCGCTAGGCCGTACCCCAGCCGGTGGCCATGTCGACGATGGCCGCCAGCAGCGCCATGTGGCTGGTCTCCACGAAGTTGTAGTGGTGGGAGGGCACGTGCAGGTTCACATCGCCCATGGCGCGCAGCGGATTGGCCGGGTCGAAGCCGGTCAGGGTCAGCACCCGGCAGCCGGCCGCGCGCGCCGCGGCGGCGGCGGCCAGGATGTTCGGCGACCGTCCGGAACTGCTGATCGCCACCAGCAGGTCGCCGGCCCGCGCCTGCATCTCGATCTGCTTGGCGAAGACATGCTCATAGCCATAGTCGTTGCCAAGGCAGGTCAGCATCGCGGCGTCGTTCATCGCGATCGCGCGCAGCCCGCCATTCTTGCTGAAGTCGGTCGCCATGTGGCTGGCGATGCCGGCGCTGCCGCCATTGCCGATGAAGATGATCTTGTTGCCGGCGGCATGGGCGGCGCGGGCCGTCGCGATCGCCCAGGCGATGGCATCGTCCACGGCCATCGCCGCAGCGGCCGGGCCGGTGGCGGCGGTGCTGCCGGCAGCGTCCCGCAGCCGATCCAGGTACCGGCTCAGTGTGACTGTCATTTCAGCAACCCCGTCAATGCCTTAACCAGAGATGCCTTGTCCACAGAGGCGCGGTGGCCGAGGATGCCGACCTTCAGCGCGCCGACCACATTGCCGATGAAGCCGACATGGCGCAGCGGCATGCCGATCGCCGCCAGCGGGGCGGTCAGCACGAAAAAGGCATCACCCGCCCCCATGGTGTCGACGATCTGGTCGGTGATGGCGGGAATCTCCTCCACACCGTTGCCGGCTTCCCGGGCGACGCAGCCGTGCTTGCCGTGGGTCACGATGATGCGGCGGCAATCGATCGCCGCCGGCAGCCGGCTCGCCACCAGTTCGCGCCGGTCGACGAACTTGTCGCCGACGGCCAGGAGCGCCTCCGGACCGTCGATGCAGATATAGTCGGCGCGCGGATACTTGGTGATCAGGTTGAAGCCGCGGTTGGCGCTGTTTGACTGCGCGTTCACGGCAAGGAACCTGGCCTCGCGGCACAGGATGTCGATGGTCGAGCGGGCGATCAGGCCATGGCCGAAGTCGGTCACGATCACCAGGTCGAAGGCGGCCGCCTTCTCGGCCACTATGGTGTCGAAACGGGCCTGGAGATCGGCCGGCAGCGGCGTGTCGTCGACGACCTGGACCTCGAAGAGCTTGCGCATGTAGCCGGTCTCGACGGCGCGGCTCTTGCGGGTGGTGGCCGCACCCGGGCGTTCGATCGCGGTCAGCCCGATGGCCGGGCGCAGGTTGCGGCGGACGATCTCGTTGTGCGGGTCGCCGGCGCCCAGGCTGGTCAGCACCTCGACCTCGGCGCAGAAGGTGGCGAGGTGGTTGGCGGCCGCGATGACGCCGCCGGCAAAGCTCTCCTGCTCCTTGAAGCGGGTGGCCAGGATGAAGTCCTTGGATGCCTGCCCCATCGGCTCGACGTAGTTGTACTCGTCGATGATGGTGTCGCCGATCACCAGCACCCGCAGCCCCTTGATGCGCTCGATCCCGTCGAGCACGCCGTCGAGCCCGATCTCCGCCCGCACGCTGTCGACCGCCTGGCGCACCGGCGGCGGCAGGGTGTTGACATAGCGGTTGATCAGGGCGCTGGAGCTGAACACCACGTCGTCGGTGAACACGATCCGCCCGCCATGGGCCTCCACGGCGGCCTGCTCGTCGATGATCTTGGCCGTCACGTCGTCTTCGGGCTTGGCGTATTCCTTGCCCTTCACATAGCAGTCGGGCTGCAGCCTGCGGATCAGCCCCTCGGCCGAAGGGGCGTCGTTGATCAGCACATGGTCGACGCATTCCAGGGCGGCCAGCATCTCCGCCCGCATCGCCTCGGCAAAGGCCGGCCGGCCGGGGCCCTTGCGCACGAAGCGGTCGGGCGTGATCGAGACGAACAGCAGGTCGCCGTGGCGGCGCGCCTCCTCCAGGTGGCGGACATGGCCGAGGTGCAGCAGGTCGAACACGCCATGGGCCAGCACCACCCGCTGCCCGGCGGCGCGCAGTGCGGCGGCGCGGCCGGCGGCGGCGGCGATGTCCAGTATCTTGTCGGATGCCTTGCGGGGCGGGTGCATGCTCAATCGCGTTCGGCCGCCGCGTGCGGCGGACATGAATGGGCCATCGGAATGCCGTCCCCTCCCGGAAAGTTCAT
>CAZEQG010000449.1:0-2928 GCA_964514295.1 uncultured Alphaproteobacteria bacterium | reverse complement strand
GAGATCGCCGCCGCCGTCGAGGCGGCCGGCGGCCGCGCCGTGCTGACGCCGCCCGAGCTTCCCTCCGGCTCCGACCGCGTGCATGCCGCCCTGGCGCTGGCCGATCCCGGCGGGGCGCATGACGTGGTGGTGAACATCCAGGGCGATTTTCCCACCCTCGATCCGGCCGATATCCGCGCCGTGCTGGAGCCGCTGGCCGACCCGGCAGTCGATATCGGCACGCTCTGCGCGCCGCTGGGCCGGCCGGAGGAGCGCGATCTGGCCAATGTGGTGAAGCCCGCCGTGGTCTTCGCCCCCGGCGCCCGGGTGGCGCGCGTGCCCTATTTCAGCCGGCTGCCGGTGCCCTCCGGCGACGGGCCGGTCTATCACCACATCGGCTTCTACGCCTATCGCCGCGCGGCGCTGGACCGCTTCGTCAGCCTGCCGCCGAGCCCGCTCGAGCTGCGCGAGAAGCTGGAGCAGCTGCGCGCCGTCGAGGCCGGGATGGTGATCGCCGCCCGCCTGATCGACAGCGTGCCGATCGGGGTGGACACGATGGAAGAACTGGAACGCGCCCGCGCGGCGCTGGCAGCAGGAATGGACCGATGACCGAGACTCCCGCCGAGCGCAGGATCGCCTTCCAGGGCGAGCCCGGCGCCTTCTCCGAGATGGCCTGCCGGGCCGTGCGGCCCGACCTGTCGCCGCTGCCCTGCCCCAGCTTCGAGGACATGCTGGCCGCCGTCCAGGAAGGCCGCGCCGGCTTTGCCATGGTGCCGGTGGAGAACTCGCTGGCCGGGCGCGTGGCCGACATCCACCACCTGCTGCCGGAATCGGGGCTGCACATCATCGGCGAGCATTTCCAGCCGATCCGGCTGAACCTGCTCGCGCTGCCGGGAACCGCGATCGGCGACATCCGCACCGTGCGCAGCCATGGCGTCGCCCTGCTGCAGTGCCGCGGCATGATCCGGCGCCATGGCTGGACCCGGGTGACGGCCCAGGACACCGCCGGCTCTGCCCGCGAGATCAAGGAGATGGGCGATCCGTCGGTGGCCGCCATCTCCTCCGCCCTGGCGGCCGAGACCTACGGGCTCGACATCCTCGCCCGCGACATCGAGGACGCCGCCCACAACACCACCCGCTTCCTGCTGATGACCCGGCAGGGGGTGATCCCGCCGCTGAACGGCACCAAATGCGTCACCACCATCGTCTTCAAGGTGCGCAGCGTGCCGGCGGCCCTCTACAAGGCGCTGGGGGGCTTTGCCACCAACGGCATCAACCTGACCAAGCTGGAAAGCTACATGCTGGGCGGCAGCTTCGAGGCGGCGCAGTTCTATGTCGATGCCGAAGGCCATCCCGAGGACCGGGCGATGCGCCTGGCGCTGGAGGAGCTGCGCTTCTTCTGCCCCAAGGGCGCGGTCAGGGTGCTCGGGGTCTACCCCGCCCACCCCTATCGCCTGGAAAGCAGCGCCCGGCCGGAGGAATAGCCCCCGGCGCCGGCGGCCGCGCTACTGGTCCTTGAAGTTCGGCTGGCGCTTCTCGGCGAAGGCGCTCATGCCTTCCTTCTGGTCCTCGGTGGCGAAGGTGGCGTGGAACAGGCGGCGTTCGAAGCGGATGCCCTCGGCCAGGCTGGTCTCATAGGCGGCATTCACCGCCTCCTTCACCATCATGCTGATCGGCTTGGACATTTCGGCAATGCGGGTGGCCACCTTCAGGGCCTCCTCCTGGAGGTCGGCGGCCGGCACCACGCGGCTGACCAGGCCCGAGCGCTCGGCCTCGGCGGCATCCATCATGCGGCCGGTCAGGCACATGTCCATCGCCTTCGACTTGCCGATGATGCGGGTCAGGCGCTGGGTGCCGCCGGAGCCCGGAATGGTGCCGATGGTGATTTCCGGCTGGCCGAACTTCGCGGTGTCGGCGGCGATGATGATGTCGGCCATCATCGCCACCTCGCAGCCGCCGCCAAGGGCATAGCCGGCGACCGCCGCCACCACCGGCTTGCGGCAGGTGGCCAGCCGCCCCCAGCCCTTGGTGATGAAGTCGGCCTTGTAGACGTCCATGTAGCTGCGGTCCTTCATCTCCTTGATGTCGGCGCCGGCGGCGAAGGCCTTCTCGCTGCCGGTGACGATCAGGCAGCCTATCTCGGGGTCGTTCTCGAAACCGTCGACGGCAGCGGCCAGCTCGTCGATGAGCTGCGCGTTCAGCGCGTTCAGCGCCTTCGGCCGGTTGAGCTGGATGACGCCGACGGCGCCCTTCTTCTCGGCGATGATGGTCTCATAGGCCATTGCGGTCTCTCCTATAGCGGCGACAGCAGGAAGCGGACCAGAAGCCGCCCCGCCTCCGCCTGGAACTCCAGGGTCAGGGCCTCGCCCTCGCGGGCGAAGCGGGCGTCGGCGAGCTGGCGCCAGCCCAGCGCCGGCAGGCTCGCGGCATAGAAGGCGAGCACCTCGCGGCGGCCGACTCTGCCCTCGGCATAGGCCTGGACGACCCGGCCGGCGGCCGAATCGAAGCTCAGCCCGGCATCGGCCAGGGGCGACAGGCCGGGCATCAGCGGCAAATCCTCAAATCCGGGAACGAAGCCCTGGCCCCCGGCGCCGGGCGCGGCCACGAGGCCGGCCACCACCGCCAGGAAGACCCGCCGCGCCATGCCCCCGCTTCGGCTCTCCGACGTCATCGCGGTGCTATAGCACTACCTTTGCCGCTTCGCACAATAGAACGTCGACCGGCCCGCCTGCACAATGCGCCGCACCGGGCCGCCGCAGCACTGGCAGGCTTCCCCCTCGCGGCCGTAGACGGCGAAGGCGTGCTGGAAATAGCCCAGCTCGCCGTCGGCATGCCGGTAGTCGCGCAGGGTCGATCCGCCGGCCGCGATCGCCTCGCCCAGCACGGCACGGATCGCCGCCGCCAGCCGCTCGGCCCGGGCGCCGGTCACGCTCTGCGCCAGCCGCCGCG
>CAZEQG010000448.1:0-2930 GCA_964514295.1 uncultured Alphaproteobacteria bacterium | reverse complement strand
AGGTGGACATCGAGATTGGCCAGCGGCTCGTCGAGCAGCATCACCGCTGGCTGCATCGCCAGGCAGCGCGCCAGCGCCACCCGCTGGCGCTGGCCGCCGGACAGCTCGGCCGGGCGGCGGCCGGAGAAGCCGGCGAGATCGACTGCCGCCAGCGCCGCCTCGACCTTGCGGCGGCACGCCTCCCGCCCCTCGCCGCGCAGCTTCAGCGCGTAGCCGACATTGCCGGCCACATCCATGTGCGGCCACAGCGCGTAGGACTGGAAGACGATGCCGACATTGCGGTCCTCCGGCTCCACATGCAGGCCGGGGCCGGATACCGGCCGGCTGCCGAAGGCGATGGTGCCGGCATCGGCCGTCTCGAAGCCCGCGATCAGCCGCAGCAGCGTGGTCTTGCCGCAGCCGGAAGGGCCGAGCAGGGCCAGGAACTCGCCATCGGCGACGGCGAGATCGACGGCATCGACCGCGCGATGCCCGCCGAATGCCTTGGTCACGCCATCGAGGGTGAGCCCCGCCATCAGTTGCGCGGCAACCCCAGCCCCCTGACCACGATGATCTTCGTGGTACCACCGGCGATGCCAAAGTCATCGTCGTTCACCATCACCAGCGATCCGTCGGGCAGCCGGGCCAGACCTTCGATCTTGCCGGGAATTTCCTTGTGGCCGGCGCTGTCGAACAGCAGCGTCTTGCCGACCGGGGTCAGGTCCTCGCCGGCCTGCTCCAGGCTGGGGCTGGTGTTGGGATCATCCCAGCGGCTGCCCTGGATGTCGGTGGCCCCGGCCAGGGTCACGGTATAGAGGTGGGTGGTGCCTTCCGTGCGCTCCAGCACCACCAGCCGGTCCTCGCCGATCGCCATCATCTCGCTGATGCGCGGGGCAGACTGGTTGTCGGAGGGATCAAGGCGGAAGCTGCGCGGGTCGGAGAGCTGGTAGACATATTCCCCGATCACCTTCATCGCCACCCGGTCGATCTTGAACAGGCGGGTGTTCCTGGCCTTGCGGAAGGCGTTGCTGTCGGGGTTGGCCAGCGGGTTCTGCAGCATTGTGTAGAGGAACTTTTCGTCCGGCGACACGGCGATGCTCTCGATGCCGCGGTTGGACTGGCGGCGGGCGACGATTGCCGGGAACAGCCCGATCACCTCATAGCCGGCCCCGGCAAACTCGGTATCGGTCCCGATCGGCACGAAACGGCGCAGGATGCGCCCGTCCGCTGCCACCTGCAGGATCGAGGGCGCATTCTCCTCGCCGATCCAGAAGCTGCCATCGGCCAGCCGCATCAGCGCCTCGGCGTCGACATTGGCCGGATGCTGCGGCAGCACCCGCCCCTGCCCGTCGAGCGGCGTCTCGGTGCTGGCGGTCTTCAGCGGGTTGGTCAGGCCCAGCACCGGCCTGCCGGCGGAGTCCTTGAGCGTGATCACGTCGGTCACGCGGAAGCTGCCATCCTCCAGCAGCATCACGCGGTAGATCGAGGGCGCATAGGCCGGGACCGGATAGATGCGCCCGCCCCGCGCCGCCTTGCAGAACTGGTCGCGGTTCAGGCCGAACTCCTTGGCGTCCGAACAGGCGATGTTGGGGCCGCGGTCGCTCAGCGTCCAGATCACGTTCGGCGGGTCGCTGGGATGGCGGAAGGCGGCGCTGCCGATGCCGACGGTCAGTGGCAGGGTCTTGCCCCCCGGCAGCGGGAAGCTGCGCATCTCCAGCACAGGGTCGTCGCTGGTGTAGACCTTGATGTCCTGGGCGGCGGCGCCAGTGGCGGCGGCGGCAGTGGCGGCGGCAGCAAGCAGGGCGGCGAGAAGCAGGCGCATTGGACGGATCCTCCCGTGGCTTCCCGTGCTTATCCTGCCGATGTGACCGCGTTGTGACGCTTCAATGCCGCTTCGCGCAAGCCGCTGATGGTGGCGACCGGCGTGATCTGCTCAGGATCGGTGCGCAGCTCGATCAGCCCGCCGGTGCCGGCCGCCCGCACCCGGGCAAGCGCGGCGGCGAAGTCGGCGGTGCGCTCTACGGTCTCGCCGGCAAAGCCGTAGGCCCGGGCAAGCGCGGCGAAATCGGGGTTGAACAGGTCGGTGCCGCTGACCCGGCCGGGATACTCGCGCTCCTGATGCATGCGGATGGTGCCGTAGGTGCCGTTGTTGACGACGATCCAGATCGGCCGGGCGCCGAACTGCCGGGCCGTCGCCAGCTCCTGGCAGGTCATCTGGAAGCAGCCGTCGCCGGCAAAGCACAGCACCGGCCGGTCCGGATGCAGCAGGGCGGCGGCCACCGCCGCGGGCGTGCCGTAGCCCATGGAGCCGCTGGTCGGCGCCAGCTCGGTGCGCCAGCCCGCATAGCGCCAGAAGCGGTGGACCCAGACGGCGTAGTTGCCGGCGCCATTGGCGACGATGGTGTCGGCCGGCATCTCCTGGCGCAGATGGGCCACCACGGCGCCGAGATCGAGGGCGCGGTTGCTGGCCAGCGGCGTCGAGAAGGCCAGGTAGTCGGCATGGGCCGCGGCCGTGCGCGCCGCCCAGGGCAGCGTGGCAGGCGGCTTAAGGGCACGGGCGGCGGCAAGGAAGCCGTCGATCGAGGCGGGGATCGCCAGGTCGGCCCGGTAGACGCGGTTCAGCTCCTCGGGGTCGGGGAACACATGAACCAGCGGCGGGCCGGCCCGCGGCGGGGCCAGCAGGGTGTAGCCGGCGGTCGTCATCTCGTCCAGCCGGGCGCCGATGACCAGCAGCAGGTCGGCTTCCTGGATCCGCGCCTTAAGCTTCGGGTCGATGCCGATGCCGACATGCCCGGCATAGCCGGGATGCAGGTTGTCAAGATAGTCCTGGCAGCGGAAGGCGGCACCGACCGGCAGCGCCCAGGCCGCCGCGAACTCCGCCAGGTCGGCCGCCGCCGCGGCACTCCAGCCGCCACCGCCGACCAGCACGAAGGGCCGCTCGGCTGCGGCCA
>CAZEQG010000447.1:0-2948 GCA_964514295.1 uncultured Alphaproteobacteria bacterium | reverse complement strand
TGTGTTGCAAGCTTCGATCCGGCCGAGGATATCGCCGCGCCATTCATCGCCCGCGCAGCAGGGCGAAGGCGGGGTGATCGGCGGGCAGGTCGAAGGCGGCGCTGACCACCGCCTGCTCGGCGCCGGCCCGCAGCAGCCCGGCATCGGCCCGCGCCCCCAGCGCCAGCCCCAGCGCATCCAGCAGGATCGACTTGCCGGCCCCGGTCTCCCCGGTCAGCACCGTCAGCCCCGGCCCCAGATGCAGGTCCAGGCGGTCGACCAGCACCACGTCGCGGATCGACAGGGTCGAAAGCATCAGAACAGGCTGGTGATGGTGCGCCGGAACCAGCCCGGGGATTCGCCCTGCTGGGAGCCTGGGCCGCCCTCCAGCAGCGCATAGGAATCCTGGTACCAGTCGCTGCCAGGGAAGTTGTGGCCGAGCACCGCGGCGGTCTTGGCGGCCTGGTCGCGCAGCCCCAGCGCGAGGTAGCATTCGGTCAGCCGGTGCAGCGCCTCGGGCACCTGGTCGGTGGTCTGGAAATTGTCGATCACCTTCTGGAAGCGGTTGATGGCGGCCGCGAAGTGCCCGCGCTTCTGATAGAAGCGGCCGATCTCCATCTCCTTGCCGGCGAGGTGGTTGCGGGTCAGGTCGATCTTCAGCCGGGCGTCGCGGGCATAGGTGGTGTCGGGGAAGCGGCGCGTCACCTCCTCAAGATAGCGCAGCGCGTTCTGGGTGACTTCCTGGTCGCGGCCGACATCGATGATCTGCTCATACCAGGACAGCGCCCTGAGATAATGGGCGTAGGCGACGTCGGGATGGCTGGGGTTCAGCTCGATGAAACGGTCGAGACCCTGGAGCGCCTCGTCATACTGGTTCGACTGGTAGCGCGAATAGGCGGCCATGAGCTGGGCCTTGGTCGCCCAGACGGAATAGGGGTGCTGGCGCTCGACCTCGTCGAACATCGGCGCGGCGCTGCGGAACTGGCGCGCCAGGGCGGTGTCCATGGCGCGGTTGTAGAGTTCCTCGACCGGCCGCTCGACATAGGCTTCATCCTTGGAGGAGGACGAGCAGGCGGCTAGTGCCAGCGCGGCGATCAGGAAACAGCCGGCAAGTCTCATGGCGAACCCTTCGCGACGGAACCGGCCCGGACTATATCGCGGAAGGCCGCGCGGCGGAATTGCACTCAGGCGGTGGCCGCCAGCGCCGGATACTCCATGTCGTCGCGCTCGGCTTCCGCCCGCGTGCCCGTGGCATGGGCGAAGGGGGCGGCCAGCGTTTCATAGCGCCAGCTCGCGGCATCGGCGAACAGCGCGGTCAGCAGGCGGTGGGTATAGGCATGCCCCGCCCGGCGGCCGACATAGCGCCCGATCACCGGGGCGCCGGCCAGATACAGGTCGCCGATGCAGTCCAGCACCTTGTGCCGCACGAACTCGTCGTCGAAGCGCAGCCCCTCCGGGTTCAGCACCCGGTTGCCGTCGACCACCACCGCATTCTCCAGCGAGCCGCCGCGCGCCAGCCCGGCGGCGCGCATCGCCTCCACCTCATGGGCGAAGCCGAAGGTGCGGGCCGGCCCGATCGCCTCGCGGAAGGTGCCATTGACGAGCGACACGGCGATTTCCTGCCGGGCGATGGCGCCGGCCGCGAAATCGATCTCGAAGGCGACCTCGGGTACGGCCGCCGGCTCCAGCGCCGCGCTGCCGCCGGCATCGCCCACGCGGACCGGCTTCAGGATGCGGATGACCCGCCGCGCGGCCGGCTGCTCCACCGTTCCGGCGCAGTCGATCAGGAACAGGAAGGGGGCGGCGCTGCCGTCCATCGCCGGCACTTCCGGCCCGTCGATCTCGATCACCGCATTGTCGATGCCGGCACCCGACAGCGCCGACATCAGATGCTCGATCGTTGCCACGCTGGCGCCATGCTGGTTGGCGATGGTGGTGCACAGCCTGGTGCTGCTGACCTGCCGCCAGGACGCCGTAATGTCGCCCCGGCCCGCCGGCATGTCGACCCGGCGGAACAGGATGCCGCTGTCCGGCGCTGCCGGCTTCAGCGTCAGCCGCACGCGGGCGCCGCTGTGCAGGCCGATGCCCCTGGCTTCGATCGCCTGGCGCAGCGTGCGCTGGCAGACCACGGCATGGCCGCTGGCGGTGTTGAGGCTGCGGGGCGGGCGCATTTCTGGCGGTGCCGGTCCATTCAAAGTAAAGGCTCCGGATGATGTATCAGCATCATCCGGAGCCACGAAATCACCTTTTGTTAACTAGTGTTGCAGGTGCGTCAGTTGGCCTGCCGGCGCAGGAAGGCAGGGATTTCCAGCAGGTCCTCCTCGCTCTGGCTGCGCGGGCGGTCGATGTCGAGGCGCGGTGCCGCCGGCCGTGCCGCCGGCTGCGGGGCGGCCGGCGGGGTCAGGACGATCTTGCCCACGTGGCGCGACTGCTGCATGTGGCGGAAGGCCTCAACCACGCGGTCGGCGGCGAACACCCGGTAGGGCAGCGGGGTGAACACCCCGGCCTCGAACAGGGCGGTCATCTCGCGGAACAGGCGGCCGGCCAGCACGGGCTTTTCGACCATCAGCTGGTCGGCGTCGATGCCGTAGTAGGTCAGGTTGTTGCGGAACGGCCGCAGGCCGATGCGGCTGTTGGCGAAGAAATCGCGCTTGCCCAGTTCCAGGAACCGCCCGAACGGGCGCAGGACCATCAGGCTCTTGTGGATGGCCTCGCCGGCCAGGGAGTTCAGGACCACGTCCGCGCCTTGCCCGCCGGTGGCCGCCATCACCTGGTCGGCGAAGGAGGTCGAGCGGCTGTCGAAGATGCGGTCCTCCGGCACGCCGGCCAGGGCCACCAGGTCGCGCTTCTCGGCCGTGCCGACGGTGGTGTAGACCTCCGCGCCGACGTGGCGGGCGTACTGGATGGCGGCCAGGCCGACGCCGCCCGCCCCGCCGTGGATGAGGATGCGCTCGCCGGGCTCCAGCGGG